>NZ_JBVPVA010001032.1:0-1789 GCF_055612215.1 Actinomycetospora sp.
TACCGTGCCCGCCCGTGGAGCGCGCCCCGACCCTGCCGCTGACCGGCGAGCGCACGGTGCCCGGGATCGCGCGCGAGAACTACTGGTTCCGCCGCCACGAGGCGGTGTACCGGGCGCTCGCCGAGGACTGCCGGGGCGCGAGGGTGCTCGAGGCCGGCGTCGGGGAGGGCTACGGGGCGGCGCTGCTGGCGGACGGGGCGCGCCGGGTGGTCGGGCTCGAGCTGGACACGCCGACCGCGCTCCACGTGGCGCGCCGGTACGAGGCCGTGCACGTCGTCCGCGCGGACCTGCAGGCGCTGCCGCTGCCGGACGCGGCGGTGGACGTCGTCGTGACCCTGCAGGTGATCGAGCACCTGTGGGACCAGGCGGGCTTCCTGCGCGAGTGCGCCCGGGTGCTGCGCCCCGGCGGCCGGCTGCACTGCTCGACGCCGAACCGGCTGACGTTCTCGCCCGGCAACGCCCTGCACGACCGGCCCCTCAACCCGTTCCACACCCACGAGCTGGCGGCCGAGGACCTGGCCGCGCTGGTGGAGGGCGCCGGCCTCGAGGTCGCCGCGATGCGTGGGCTGCACCACGGGGCCCGGCTGGCCGAGCGCGACGCCCGGCACGGCGGGTCGATCGTCGACGCGCAGGTGGCGCTCGCGCTGTCCGGGGAGGACTGGCCCGGGGCGCTGCGCGAGGACGTGGCGGCGGTCGGCGTCGACGAGTTCGACCTGCGCACCGACGACGTGGCCGCCTCGCTCGACCTCGTCGTCAGCGCGGTACGGCCGCGATGACGTCGTCTACCTCTCGGTAACCTGCCAGCCCGGGGGCGGGACGAGAGGAGCGTGATGGCCGGCACCGAGGGCACGTTCTGCCTGGTGCTGCACTCCCACCTGCCCTGGCTGGCGCGTCACGGGGCCTGGCCGGTCGGCGAGGACTGGCTCCACCAGGCGTGGGCGCACTCGTACCTGCCGGTGGTCGACGTCCTGCAGCGGCTGGCCGAGCGCGGGCACCGTGACGTGCTCACCCTCGGCGTCACGCCGGTGCTCGCCGCGCAGCTCGACCACCCGTACTGCCTGGCCGCGATGCACGCCTGGCTCGCCGACTGGCAGCTGCGTGCCCACGCCGCCCACCGCCGCTCCCCCGACGTCGCCGTCCGCGAGCACCGGGCCGCCGCCGCGGCCCTGGCGACGTTCGAGCGCACCTGGCGCCACGGTGCCTCGCCGGTGTTCCGGTCCCTCGCCGACGGCGGGGTGGTGGAGCTCCTCGGGGGTCCCGCCACCCACCCCTTCGGCCCGCTGCTGCCCGGACGCGTCCGTCGGTTCCTCCTCGAGGGCGGCCTGCGGGACACCGCGCGGCGCCTGGGCAGCCGGCCCGAGGGCATCTGGGCGCCCGAGTGCGGCTACGCGCCCGGCATGGAGCACGACTACGCGGCCGCCGGGGTGCAGCGCTTCCTCGTCGACGGCCCGGCGCTGCGGGGCGACACCGCGGCCGCGCATCCGGTGGACGGAACCGACGTCGTCGCGTTCGGCCGCGACCTCGAGGTGACCTACCGGGTGTGGTCGCCGCGGGCGGGCTACCCCGGCGGGCCCGACTACCGCGACTTCCACACCTGGGACCACCCGTCCGGGCTCAAGCCGTCGCGGGTGACCGGACACGGGGTCGAGCCCGAGAACAAGGCGGCCTACGACCCGTCCGCCGCGGCCGCCGCGCTGGCGCACGACGTCGACGACTTCGTCGGGGCCGTCGCCGAACGGCTGCACGGGCTGCGGGAGGCGACCGGGCAGGCCGGGCTCGTCGTCGTCGC
>NZ_JBVPVA010000756.1:0-12039 GCF_055612215.1 Actinomycetospora sp.
CGGAGGCCACGGCGAACGCGGCGTACTCCCGGAACCCGATGACGGTGACCCGGATGCCCGCCTCGACGAGCTCCTCGAGCGGTTCCCGGAACGCCCGCCCGTCCCCGGAGGCGACGACGACGTGGGCCAGCCCGCCCTCGACCCGCCGCGCCTCGATGTGGGCGAGCATGTCGTCGTCGACGTCGGAGTCGTCGGCCGTCTTCGGCTTGGCGAAGACCGCGAACCCGACGTTGCGCAGCGCCTCCACCCAGGGCCGCACGATCTCGGTGGAGCCCGGGACGACGTTGGTGAACACCGTCGCCTCGGCGACGCCGTCCGGGCCGGCCAGCCCGAGCAGCCACCGGCCGACCGCGTCGAACCGGGGGCGGAAGGCCGAGGTCGGACGCGCGCCGAGCAGCGAGCCCAGGCTCATGTCCATGTTCGGCGCGTCCCAGACGAGCAGCGTGCGCCCGGGGCCCTCGAACTGCGCCAGCGGTGCGTCCTCGACGTCGGTCGAGCCGCCGGCCAGGGAGTCCGGCGCGGTCGCGGGGTGCGCGAGGTCGGCCGGGGACGGCGAGGGGGAGGGCGACACGGGGCCGACTCTAACTGCCCGACGTCGACGGGTCCGCCGCACGATCACGAGCCGTCACCCGCCGTCGGGGCACCGGCTCCGCGCACCAGGACGAGGTCGCGGCTGGGGCGGCCCTGCTCCTCGGCGCGGGTCTCGAACTTGGTCCGCGGGCGCCAGGCGGGCCGGGGCGCGAAGCCGCCGTGCGGGTTGTCCAGCGTCGGCTCAGCGTCGGTGACCTCGAGCATCCACTCGGCGTACTCGGCGACGTCGGTGGCCAGGTGCAGCGTCGCCCCCGGACGCAGGCGCGAGGCCATGAGCGCGACGACGGCGGGCTGGACGAGGCGGCGCTTGTGGTGGCGGCGCTTGGGCCACGGGTCGGGGTAGAAGACGCGGAGCCCGGCGAGCGACCCGGGCGCGACGCGGTCGCGCAGGACGACGACGGCGTCGCCGCGCAGCAGCCGCAGGTTCGTCAACCCGGCCTCCTCGACCCGCATCAGCAACTGCCCGAGACCGGGCGGGTAGACCTCGACGGCGACGTGGTCGACGTCGGGCTCGGCCGCGGCCAGCGCGGCGGTGGTCTCGCCCATCCCGGAGCCGATCTCGAGACGCAGCCCGGCGTCGCGCCCGAACCACGCGGCCGGGTCGAGCCGGCCGTCGGCGTCGAGGAGGTCCGCACGGCGGCCGCCGGGGGTGAGGTCGGCGAGGTCGGCCCCGAGGCGGTCCCACGAGCGGTCCCAGGCGCGCTGCTGGCCCGCGGTCATCCGGCCGCCGCGGTCGGCGAAGCTGACGATGCCCCGTCGCGCGGCGGTGGCGCGCTCCTCGACGGAACCCTCCCCCGTCGCGGCGCCCGCCCACGTGCCGGCCGACGCCGGGTACTCCTCGCCCACCCGACGATCCACACATCCGGCGCCCGGCCGACGTGCGGCCCCGGGGCGGAAACCGCTCCCCGGCGGCGTGCTCAGCCGGACTCGATGACCCGCGTCTGGTCGCGCTTGTCCTGCGGGGGGCGGCGGGCGCCACTGCGCAGCGAGGCGGCGACCTGCTTGGCGCGGGCGTTGTTCCGCACGCGGGCGAGGGCGACCAGCGTGATCACGTGGAGGACGCCCAGGAAGAGGAGGATCCCGCCGACCCGGGTGACGACGAGCTGGACGGTCCCGTCGACCGCGAACGGCGCCCACGTCGAGAGCAGCGCCATGAATCCCAGCGCCACCAGGTGGAACCCCACCCCGAGCAGCCGGGTGATCGACTGGGCGACCTCGTGGTCCTCGAAGACGTCGCGCAGGAACCCCACTCCGGTGCGCATCAGGATCTGCCCCACGACCACCGTGACGACCAGCCCGATGAAGACGATCAGCAGATACGTGCCCGTGTCCGGCGTGGTCACCACTCGGCCCTCTCTGCGGTCCTGCGCGCTCCGGGTGGCGCCTGTTCGGCCCCAGCATCCCCTGATCGGTGATCGCGCGAAACCCCGCCACGCCCGTGGCGCCAGTGACGGGTGCGACGCACGGGTCGTGCGGAACGGCCCCTGCGCGTCACCCGCCCTCCTTACGCTCCCGGGGGATCGACGACGGAGGCGGCCGTGGGGCGTTGGGCGCAGGACACCGCCCGGGCGTGCCGCGCGGCCGCGCCGGGCGTCGCGCTGCCGAGCGCCGACGCCCTCGACGCGGTGGCGGCGCGCGCGGAGGCGACGCCCGCGCTCGTCGTCACCGGGCCGGTGTCCTCGGGGAAGTCGACGCTGGTCAACGCCCTGGTGGGGCGCCGGGTCGCGCCGACCGGGGCGGGCGAGTGCACCCGGTTGGTCGCCCGCTACGTCCGCGGACCGGTCGACCGGCTCGACGTCGTGCTCGCCGACGGCACCCGGCGTCCGCTGCCGCTCGCCGAGGGTGGACGGGTCCCGGCCGCCGTCGGGGACCGGCTCGGCGTCGACCCGGCCGACGTCGACCACCTGCTCGTCACGCTGACCAGCGACGCGCTGGACGGGCTCACGGTCGTCGACACCCCGGGGACGGGCTCCGCGCGACGGCCCCCGTCGGGACCGGGCCCGGCCGACGACGCCGTCGCCGCCCTCGTCGTGCTGCCCTCCTCGGCCCGCCCGGACGAGGTGGACCGGCTCGCCGAGGCCGCCCGCCACGGCCCGGCCGGGGTGGTGGCGGTGCTCGGCCGCGCCGACACCGTCGGGTCCCCCGACGACGCCGCGGCGGTCGCGACGACGCTCGGGCGCCGCCTCGGCGCGCGCCTCGGCCCCGTGACCCCGGTGGTCGGGCTGCTGGCGGAGACGGCGACGACGGGGGCGCTGCGCACCGAGGACCGGCACGCGCTCGCCGCGCTCGCAACCGCCGACGGGCCGGCCGTCGACGCCGCGCTCGCCGACCCGGAGCTCTTCGTCCACGCCGACCTGCCGGCGCCCCCGCCCGCCCGCACGCGGCTGCTCGAGCTGTGCGACCGGCGCGGCGTCGCCCTCGCGGTCGCGCTGCTGCGCGAGCGCCCGGAGGCGGGCGTGGGCGAGGTCTGCGCGGCGTTGCTCGCCGCGTCCGGCCTGGACGTGGTCGTCGAGCGGCTGCACACCGACGTCCGCGCGCGGTCGGACGTGCTCGCGGCGGCCGCGGGCGAGCGGCGGGTGGCCGCGCTGCTCGAGCAGGAACGGGACGCGACGCGGGCCGACCGGCGGGCGGGCCGGACCCCGGCGGCGGGCACCCGGGACCTCGTCCGGCTCGGCGACCTCGTCGAGGACCTGGCGGCCCGGCCGCTCCACCTCGAGCTCGCCCTGCTCGCGGCGGGCGCCCGCGCACGCAGCGGCGCCGTCGAGCTCCCCGCCGAGCTCGCCGAGGACCTCGACCTCCTCGCCGGCGCCGGGGTCGCCGCGCCGGACCGGGCCCGGCTGGCGGCCCTCGCGGCGCGCGTCGGGCTCGACGACGCCGCGCCGGGGGACCTCGCCGGGCACGCCGCGCGCCGCGCCGCGACGTGGCGGTCCTACGCGACGTGGGGCACCCCGCCCGACCGGTCCGAGGTCGCCGCCGCCGTCCACCGCGGCTGGGCGCGGGTGTGGGGGGAGCTCACGGCGTGAGCGGGGCAGGGACCGGCACGGCGGCGCTGCCCGCCGAGGTCGCGACGGCGCGGCGCGAGGTCGAGCGGGTGCTCGTCGAGGCGGGGGTGCCCGCGCCGGCGGTCGCGTCGGGCGCGGGGCGGCCGGTCGCGGCGCTCGTCGGCGCTCCCGGACGCGGCCGCCGGGCGCTCGCGGCCGCCCTGCTCGACCTGCCCGCCGACGGCGTCGGGCCGGGGGTCGTGCGGATCGCGGCCACTCCGGAGGCAGGTGGACTCGCCGTGGACGTCCCGCTGCTCGAGGAACTCGACCTCGCCCTGCCCGCCCGGGCACCCGGCGGCGGGTGGGACCCGGGCGGTGACGCGTCCCTGCTGGTCGTGGTCGCGGGAGCGGGGGCGCCGCTCGACGCGGGCGAGCTGGACGCGCTCGCGGCGGCCGCCGGCATCGTCGAGTCGGCGGTGTTCGCGCTGGTGGGCACCGAGGCGCACCGGGGCTGGCGCACCGTGCTCGAGGCCGACCGCGACCTCGTCGCCGAGCGGGTCCCCCGGTGGGCGGACGCGGCGTGGTTCCCGGTCTCCCCGGTGCTCGCCGCCGCCGCCCGCGGGACCGGCACCGACGGCGAGCCGCTGCGCCGGCACGCCGGGATCGCCCCGCTGCAACGCCACCTGCACGGTCTGCTCGCGCGACGGCGCCGGATGCTCGACGAGGCCAACGCGCTGCGCGCCGGGACCACCGCGCTGGGCACGCTGGTGACGGCGCCCGTGCCCGCCGACGACGAGCTGCGCCGGCGTCGCGCCGCCCTCGAGTCGGCGCGCGCCGCGCTGCGCCGGGAGCACCACGTGCGTTGGCGCGCCGAGCTCGCAGCCGCCCGGGTCGCGGTGCTGGACGACCTCGGCCGGCGGCTGCGGGCCCTCGGCGTGCGCCACCGGGACCGCCTCGACACCACGACGCGGGCCGACCTCGCCGCGTTGCCCGACCTGGTGGCGGCGGAGGTCGCCGAGGAGGCCGACGCGGTCGTCGCCGCGCTCGGGGAGCGGCTGCGGACCCTCGTCGTGGGGACCCTGGCCGGGCTGCTCCCGCCCGCCGAGCTCGCCGCGCTGCGGATCCCGCCGCCGCAGCCGCGCCCGGAGCTCCCGGCGCCGAGCCCGCGCCGGCCGGACCGGCTCCTCGTCGTCGCGGGCGCCTCGGGCGGGCTCGGGCTCTCCCGGTTGGCGCTGCTGCCGCTGCTCGCGGTGCCCGTCGCACCCGTCGTGGGCGCCGCGCTCGTCCCGGTCTCGGTGGGGATCGGGCTCGGCGCAGCCGGGTGGCTCGCGCACTCGCGGCGCCGCGCGGCCGACCGCGCCCACGCCCGCGCCTGGCTGACCGAGGCGGTGACCCAGGCCCGCACCGACCTCGAGCGGGTGCTCGTGGAGGCGCTCATCGCGGCCGAACGGGAGATCACCCTCGCCCTCGACCGCGCCCTCGACGAGCGGGCCCGCGCGGTGGACGCGGCGCTGCGCGGGGTGGGCGAACAGGTCCGCCGAGCCGCGGACGGGCACGCCCGCGACGTGGCGCGCGCCGAGCGGGCGCGCCGGGCCGCCGCCCGCGCGGAGACCGTGCTGGCCCGGATCGGGGCGGCCCGCGACCGGACCTGACGCCCGGGGACCGGGGGGTCCGGAGTCCGTCGGTCGGACCCAGCTCCGTCGTCCTGCCCGCCCGGAGGCGACCGCGCCGACCGCTGCGCCGCGAGCTCACCGAGAAAGCGGGTCCCGCGGACCCGGTTCTGCCGTGTGCTCCGCGGGTCCGCGCCACGCCCCGCGAGGAAGGATCATCGACGCTCGGCCCACGATTCCTCCGAAGCGCACCCACGCGGGCACGCGCCCGCCTAGCGTGCCGGTCGTGCCCGACGCCGCCCCCGACCTCACGCACCCGGACCCCGTCGCGCCGGACGCGCCCGGCGCCGACGTGCCGACCGCCGCGTGGGGTGCCCCGGGTGCGGCGATGCTCGCCGGCGACCTGGTGCCCGGCGAACCGGTCCTCGGCGCGCCGACCGTCGACTCCGACGCCGACGGGGCGCCCGACACCGCGGTGGCCGAGGTCGCCGACCAACTCGTCCTCGCCACCGACCTCGACCACGACGGGCGGGCCGACGCGGTCACCCGGATCGGAGCGGACGGCGTCGTCACCGCGCGGACCGGCGACCCCGCGCCGCAGGACCGTCCCTGGGACGCGCCGCCGCCCCCGCCGCCGTCGGTGGACCCCCGCACCGGGGTGTGGATCCGCGGGTAGCCGTCGCTGTCGGAGGGCTCGGGTACGGTCCGGCCGTGTCGATGGACAGCGCCCTCGCCGGCCGCCCGGACACCGGCGCCACGGCCACCGTGCGCGAGGTCGACGGTGACTTCCTGGCCCTGCCGCTGCGCGAGGTCGCGGCCGCGGCGCTGGAGGCCGCCCGTGCGGGTGGCGCCGAGCACGCCGACGTCCGCGTGCACCGGATCCGCAGCGCCGCGCTCGAGCTGCGCGACGCGCGCGTCGTGAGCTCCTCCGACACCGACGAGGTGGGGCTCGCGGTCCGGGTGCTCCGCCACGGGGTCTGGGGGTTCGCCGCCCACGTCGACCTCACACCGGCCACCGCCGCCGCCACCGCCCGTCGCGCGCTCGACGTCGCCGCCACCCTCGCGCCCGTCGCCCGGGAGACCGTGACCCTGGCGGCGGAGCCGGTCCACGCCGACGCCACCTGGGTCTCGCCCTACGTCCTCGACCCCTTCGCGGTCGACCCGGGCGACCGGATCGGCCTGCTCACCGACCGCTCGGCCCGGCTGCTCGGCGCGCCGGGGGTCGACCACGTCGAGGCGGTGTGCCTGCAGGTCAAGGAGCAGACCTTCTACGCCGACCTCGCCGGGACGGTGACCACCCAGCAGCGCGTCCGGGTCGATCCCGGCGTGAGCGTCACGGCCGTCGACCGCGACGGCGGCGGCTTCGAGTCGCTGCGCTCGGTCGCCCCGCCCGCGGGCCGCGGCTGGGAGTACCTGACGGGCACGGGGTGGGACTGGGACGCCGAGCTCGCCGAGCTGCCCGACCTGCTCGCGGAGAAGCTGGCGGCGCCGAGCGTCGCCGCCGGGCCGACCGACCTGGTGATCGACCCGACGAACCTCTGGCTGGTCATCCACGAGTCCATCGGCCACGCCACGGAGTACGACCGCGCGATCGGCTACGAGGCCGCCTACGCGGGCACCAGCTTCGCCACGCCCGACCGGCTCGGGACGTTGCGCTACGGCAGCGACGTCCTGCAGGTCACCGGGGACCGCACGGAGCCGCACGGCCTGGCGAGCGTCGCCTACGACGACGACGGCGTGTCGACCGCCGAGACCGGGCCCTTCGACCTGATCCGCGACGGCGTGCTCGTCGGCTACCAGGTCGACCGCTCCTTCGCGCCGCGCCTGGGTCTCGAGCGGTCCAACGGCTGCGCCTACGCCGACTCCCCGCACCACGTCCCGCTGCAGCGGATGGCGAACGTCTCGCTGGCCCCCGACCCGGCGGCCGACACGAGCACGGCCGAGCTGATCTCCCGCGTCGAGGACGGCCTCTACGTGGTCGGGGACCGTTCCTGGTCGATCGACATGCAGCGCTACAACTTCCAGTTCACCGGCCAGCGCTTCTACCGGATCGCCGGGGGCGAGCTCGCGGGCCAGGTCCGCGACGTCGCCTACCAGGCGACGACCACCGACTTCTGGGGCGCGATGGAGGCGGTCGGCGGGCCCTCGACGTGGCGGCTCGGCGGGGCGTTCACGTGCGGCAAGGCCCAGCCCGGCCAGGTGGCCCCGGTCAGCCACGGCTGCCCGAGCGCGCTCTTCCGCGGGATCAGCGTGCTGAACACGGCGAGCGAGGCCGGGCGGTGACCGCCGTGACGACCAGCCCGGCCGCCCTCGTCGAGCGGACCCTGGAGATCGCGCGCCGCGTCCGCCCCGACGCCGGCGCCGCCGTCCTCGTCCGCGAGACCTCCGAGGCCGTCCTGCGCTGGGCCAACTCGACGATGACCACCAACGGCGCGACCACCGACCGCACCGTCGGGATCGTCCTGCTCGTGCCGCTGCCCGCCGGCGGCACCGGCGCCGGGGTCGTGCGGCTCTCCGCGCCCGAGACGCTGATCGGCGCCGCGGACGACCACGCGGCCGCCGACGCCGCCCTCACCGACGCGGTGCGCGAAGCCCTCGTCGCCGCCGAGCGGTCCGGTCCGGCCCGCGACGCGGCCGAGCTGCCGCCGCCGAGCGCGCCCCCGGACCAGGACTTCGCCGCGGCCGCGGGCGAGACCTCCGCGGGCGTGTTCACCGGGCTCGCCGCGGCGCTGGCCGACTCCTTCGGGGCCGACCACTCGGCCGGGTTCGCCGACCACCACGTCACCACGACGTGGCTCGGGACGACGGCCGGTGTCCGGCGCCGCTGGGTGAGCCCCGGCGGCGCCGTGGAGATCAACCTCAAGGACCCGTCGACGGGCTCCTCGGTGTGGGGCGGGCAGAGCTCGCGGGACTTCACCGACGTCGACCTGCCCGAGCTGCTGGCCGACCTGCGGGGGCGGCTCGCGTGGGGCCGGCGGCGGATCGCACTCGAGCCGGGCCGCCACGAGACGATCCTGCCGCCGTCGGCGGTCAGCGACTTCATGGTCTACCTGGCGTGGTCGATGGGCGGGCGGCCCGCGCAGGAGGGACGCAGCGCCCTGTCCCGCGCCGGCGGCACCCGCGTCGGCGAGCAGCTCACGACGCTGCCGCTCACCCTCGCCGGGGACCCCGACGCGCCCGGCTTCCCGGGCCTGGTCCACGAACCGGTGCTCGCCACGACGAGCTCCGGCGACGAGGTGTCGGTCTTCGACAACGGCGCGGCGACCCGGCGGGTGGAGTGGCTGCGCGAGGGCCGGGTCGGCGAGCTGGCCTACCCGCGCGCCGCGGCCGCGGAGTTCGCGGCCGACGGCGCCCGCTTCGCCCCGCCGTCGGAGAACCTCCTGCTCACCGGGGGGACGGACGCCTCGCTCGAGGACATGGTGGCCTCGACCCGGCGCGGCCTGCTGCTGACCTGCCTCTGGTACATGCGCGAGGTCGACCCGGAGACGATGCTGCTCACCGGGCTGACCCGCGACGGGGTCTATCTCGTCGAGGACGGCGAGGTCGTCGCCGAGGTCAACAACTTCCGCTTCAACGAGTCCCCGCTCGACCTCGTGCGCCGCGCGACCGAGGCCGGGGCGACGCAGCGGACGCTGCCGCGCGAGTGGAAGGACTGGTTCACCCTCGCCGCGATGCCGCCGCTGCGGATCCCCGACTTCAACATGTCGTCGGTCTCGCAGGCGAGCTGAGCGCGACCCCGGGTCGCGCGGCGCGGGCACACTGGAGCCCGTGGCACGAGTGGTGATGCGCTACCCGGGGGCGCCGGGCGCGTCCGGGGTGGTCACGCAGGCCGCGTGGGAGGCCGAGATCCCGCACCGCGGCGAGCTCGGTGACCTCGCGACCCTCGTCGGCTCGGGCGGGGTGTGCGTGCTGTCCGGGGCCGGGATCTCCACCGACTCCGGCATCCCCGACTACCGGGGCCCGTCGAGCGCGGCCCGCCGCCACGCCCCGATGACCTACGACGCCTTCGTCTCCGACCCCGACGCCCGCCACCGCTACTGGGCCCGCAGCCACGTCGGCTGGCCACAGATCGAGCGCGCCCGCCCGAACGACGCCCACCGGGCCGTCGCCACCCTGCAGCGCTCCGGACTCGTCACCGACGTGATCACCCAGAACGTCGACGGGCTGCACCAGGCCGCCGGGGCCCGCGACGTCGTCGAGCTCCACGGCGCCCTCGCGCGCGTGGTCTGCGTGGGCTGCGCCGCCGCGTGCGACCGCGCCGACGTCCAGGCCCGCCTCGCCGTCGTCAACCGGGCCTTCGACGCCGACGTCGCCGCGCTGCGCTCCACCCAGGTCAACCCCGACGGCGACGCCGAGCTCCCGCCCGGCCTGGTCGAGCGCTTCACGATGATCGACTGCCCGGCGTGCGGCGGCGGGCCGCTCAAGCCCGATGTCGTCTTCTTCGGGGAGTCGGTGCCCCGCCCCCGGGTCGCGTCGTGCTTCGAGCGGGTGGCCCGGGCCCGCGCGCTGCTCGTCCTCGGGTCGTCCCTCGCGGTCATGTCCGGGCTGCGCTTCGCCCGCGCGGCCGCCCGCGCGGGCACACCGGTCGCCATCGTGACGGCGGGCCCGAGCCGGGGGGACGAGCTGGCGACGGTGCGGCTCGCGTCACCTCTCGGTGAGGCCCTTCCCGCCCTGGTCAGCGCCCTCCGGGCCTGAATCGTTCAGCTTGATCGTGGAAGTGGTGCCTTCGACACCGACGAGCGGTTCCGTCGGCAACATCTGTCGTTAACGTCGGAGTACTCCGACGGGGCGTCACGGTGTGGTGCAGCAGCCGTCACCCGTGTCCGGTGCCCCTGCGCCCCCCGCGGACGTGACGATCCCCGTCACCTGGCGACCTCACGGTCGTCGCTCGGAGACCGGCGACACGATCGGAGAGTGACACGACGTATGACGGCCGCACCGACCATCCCAGGGCTCGACAACCCGCCGCTGCAGCGCCAGGACGTCCTGGACTGGGTGACCCAGGTCGCCGAGCTCACCACTCCGGACCGGGTGGTGTGGTGCGACGGGACGCCGGACGAGTGGACGCGCCTCACCGATGAGCTCGTCGAGGCCGGCACCTACACGCGTCTCGATCCCGAGAAGAAGCCGAACTCGTTCTACGCCGCCTCCGACCCCGACGACGTCGCGCGCGTCGAGGAGCGCACCTTCATCTGCTCGGTCGACGAGCGGGACGCGGGCCCCACCAACAACTGGATGGACCCGGCCGAGATGAAGGCCACGATGTCCGAGCTCTACCGGGGCTGCATGCGTGGTCGCACGATGTTCGTCATCCCGTTCTGCATGGGCCCGACGAACGCGGAGCACCCGAAGCTCGGCGTCGAGATCTCCGACAGCGCCTACGTCGTGACCTCGATGCACATCATGACCCGCATGGGTCCCGAGGTGTACGAGCGCCTCGAGTCCGCCGACTCCGAGTGGGTCCCCGCGCTGCACTCCATCGGGGCGCCGCTCGAGCCCGGCCAGGCCGACGTGCCCTGGCCCTGCAACGAGACCAAGTACATCAGCCACTTCCCCGAGACCCGCGAGATCTGGAGCTTCGGCTCCGGGTACGGCGGCAACGCGCTGCTGGGCAAGAAGTGCTACGCGCTGCGCATCGCCACGGTGATGGCGCGTGACGAGGGCTGGCTCGCCGAGCACATGCTGATCCTCAAGCTGATCAGCCCGGAGGACAGGGCGTACTACGTCGCGGCGGCGTTCCCCTCGGCCTGCGGCAAGACCAACCTCGCGATGCTGCAGCCCACCGTCCCGGGGTGGCGTGCCGAGACCGTCGGCGACGACATCGCCTGGATGCGCTTCGGTGACGACGGGCGGCTCTACGCGGTGAACCCGGAGTTCGGGTTCTTCGGGGTCGCCCCGGGCACCAACTGGAAGACCAACCCCAACGCCATGCGCACCATCGAGCACGGCAACGCGCTGTTCACCAACGTCGCGCTCACCGACGACGGCGACGTCTGGTGGGAGGGCCTCGAGGGCGACCCCGAGCACCTCACCGCGTGGACCGGGGACGACTGGACGCGCGGTTCGGCCAAGCCCGCCGCCCACCCGAACTCGCGGTACACCGTGCCGATCTCGCAGTGCCCCGTCGTCGCTCCCGAGTGGGAGGACCCGCAGGGCGTGCCGATCTCGGCGATCCTGTTCGGCGGCCGCCGCAAGACGACGATCCCGCTGGTCACCGAGTCCTTCGACTGGCAGCACGGCACCTTCATGGGCGCCACCATGTCGAGCGAGATGACGGCCGCGGCCAAGGGCGGCAAGGGCCAGGTCCGGCGCGACCCGATGGCGATGCTGCCGTTCCTGGGCTACAACGTCGGCGACTACTTCCAGCACTGGGTGAACGTGGGCAAGAGCGCCGACGCCACCAAGCTGCCGAGGATCTTCTACGTCAACTGGTTCCGGCGCGGCGAGGACAACCGCTTCCTGTGGCCCGGGTTCGGCGAGAACAGCCGCGTCCTCAAGTGGGTCATCGAGCGGCTCGAGGGCAAGGCCGCGGCCACCGAGACGCCGATCGGGCATGTCCCGAGCGCCGACCAGATCGACACCGAGGGGCTCGCCGAGCCGGCCGAGGACATCGAGGCGTCGCTGCGCTTCGACCGCGAGGAGTGGCTCGAGGAGCTGCCCCTCATCGAGGAGTGGTTCGACAAGATCGGCGAGGGCCTGCCCACGTCGATGCGCGACGAGCTCGAGGCCCTCAAGCAGCGCCTGGGCGCCTGATCGCGGTCCCGCCCCCCACCCCGGCACGTGCCGGGGTGGGGGGCGGTGTCACGTCCGCCCGGTCGCGCGCCCGAGCGGGGACGGCGCGCTGACCGGGAGCACGT
>NZ_JBVPVA010000812.1:0-3334 GCF_055612215.1 Actinomycetospora sp.
GACGAGCTGCGCGTCCTGCGGGGTCGACTCGGTGACGCTGAGGTTGAGCACGACGGTCTCGGCCACCGAGTCCGCGCTCACCGCGTTCTGGATCTGCTCGGCGGTGGGCCGGCCCCCCAGCAGCGCCGAGGCGTCGGCGGCCACGCGGGGCCCGGTGAGCAGCTCGGAGTAGGACTTCACGCGCTCGGTCGAGAGCTGCGCGCCCTGGTAGGAGTCGCTCGAGCTCGTCGTGGTCTGCGGAGAGGCCACGTAGAAGATCGCGGTCGAGGTGTAGGTGCGCGGCAGCAGCAGGGCGACGGCGGCGGCGACGGCCACGCAGACGACGAGGACGCTGCCGACGAGCCACTTGTCCTCGCGCAGCACGGTCCAGTACTCGCGGACGTTCACGACAGATCTCCCGGGAGGCTGGGGACGGGCGACGACGGGGATTCACTGCCACTGGGTGCAAGCGTCGACGCTTCGCTGGCACGTGGGGCGGACCGCACCCCCAGCAGCCGCTGGAGGCCGCGGGGGAGGAGCGTGCCGGGCGCGGTGCGCTCGGCGTCGGTCAGCTCGTCGCACGCCAGGGCGAGGGCGACGAGGACGAAGACCCAGGTCGACGCGGCGGCCGGCTGGGAGGTCAGGAGCGTCGCGAACACGACGAGGGCTACCGGGGCGGCCCGGCCGCGTACGCCGGGCGGGCGGCGCAGCAGCGCGAGGGGCACGAGCAGCGCCGCGGTCACGAGCAGCACGAACGGCAGGCCGTTGACGGCGACGTCGGAGATCAGGTTGATCCCGGCCTGCTTCTCGGTGCCGTGCCCGCCGAGGGGCTGGTGGGTGAGCGCGCGGAATCCGGCGGCGGTGGCGTCGGAGCGCTCGTCGAGCGAGGCCTCGTTGGAGGTCTGCTTGGCCGCCAGGCCGAGCACGGGCGCATAGAACGCCACCCAGCCCGCGAGTCCCATCGCGACCAGGCCGCCGAGCTGGCGCACCATCCCCGAGAGCCGGATCCCGCCGCGCGGGCGCAGGAACACGTCGAGGGCGGCGACGACGACGAAGACGCCGAAGCCCGCCGTCGAGAGCGTCCCGACGAGCCCCGCGAGAAGCAGCAGCTTGACCAGCCAGGATCGGTAGCCGACCGCCTCGGCGACGAACCACCCCGCGGCGCAGTACATCGCCATCCAGCCCGACTCGCGGCCGATCCCGGTCAGGCGGGGGACGTCCGTGCCGAACACCGACGACGTCGAGTAGCTGACGGTGAACGGGAAGTAGACCGGTTGCGGACCGACGGTGCCGACGGGGATCGTCGTGACCTGTCCGGCGCCGGCGTAGGTCACCGACCAGTAGAGCGCGGTGACGATCCACATCGCCCCGATGACGCACAGCAGCACGACGAAGCCGCGCCCGAGCGCGAGGCGGGCCCGCGGGTCGGCGAGCACCAGGACGGCGGCGGTCAGCGAGCCGATCGTGAGCACGAAGTCCTGGAACAGGCTGCGGATGCGGTCCAGGTCGTCCACCCACACGCCGTGCAGCACCATCCACGTGTAGGCCAGCGCCATCAGCGCCAGCAGCGCGGAGACCGCCCGCACCGGGCGCACCGGGGCGAACTCGCGCCGCAGCACGGCCGCGACGCCCGCGGCCAGGGCGCACCCGCAGCCGATCAGCGCGGTGTACTCGCCCAACGTGCCGGGGCGCAGCAGGACGATCGAGACGAGCAGGAGCCCGACGGGCAGGACGACGGGCACGCGGGGCGTGGTCACGCTGGCGCGGCCCCGTCGGACGGGACGCGGTAGCAGCGTCGTCACGCTGCGCCACCTCCCCGAAGATCACCCTCTGCTGGTCACAGCCCCGGCAGACTAGCGGTCGGGTGAAGATCCAGGGAACCGGTTGGGGGAGGTGATTACGTCACGTTGCCGAGTAGCCCGGTCACGAAGTGCTCGGTACCCAATCGTGTGCGGGCCCTTCGGGTGGCCGCGGCGCGGCGGGGACGGGCGGCGACGAGGCGGGCGAGCGCGGCCCGGACGTCGGCGGGGTCGTCGACGGCGGCGACCTCGCCGATCCCGGTCCCGGTGACCATGCTCGACGCCCAGCCCCGCGCGGGACCGAGCACCGGCACCCCGCGCGCGGCGGCCTCGGCGACGACGCCGCTCGGCGCGTCGTTGTCGTGCAGCACGGCCACGGCGTCGACCCCGGCGACGGCGGCGTCGAACTCGGCCTCGGTGAGCAGGCGGTCGTCGACGTGCAGGCGCCCGGCCGCGGCGAGCGTGGCGGCGTCGGGGCCGGAGCGGAGCACCTCGCGGACGTCGGGCTCGCAGCGGCCGCCGACGACGAGGTGCACGCGGGCGACGGGGTCGTCGGGTGCCGCGCCGGCGAGGGCGGCCAGCAGCACCGGGAGGTTCTTGCGGGCGCTGATGACCCCGAACACCCCGACGGTGACGGCGCCGTCCACCGCGCGAGGGGAGGATCCGGTCGCTCTATCCGCCCGAGGGCTCCCCTCGCGCGGCCGGGCGGGGTCGGGAGTGACGGCCACCGGGTCGCGGACCGGCAGCACCCCCGGGAACCCGCGCCGGCGCACGACGACGCCGAACGCGTCGGTGAGGAAGCGGACCCGCACCCCGGGCCGCCGGGCGAGGGCGGCGGCGAGGACGGGCTTGAGCGCCATCCCCACGGTGGCCGGCTCCGGTCCGCCGGGCAGGGCGGTGCGCATGAGCAGCACCGAGACCTCGACCCGGCCCGGCCGGGCGAGCGCGAGCAGCAGCGGCCCGACGTTCTTGTCGCCGTCGGGCACCACCAGCCGTGCCCCGCGGGCTCGGGCCGTCGCGACCGCGACGCGCATGGCCTCCCGCCGGGACGCGGGGAGCAGCTCGACGTGGTCGACGACGTCGGCGAGGTGCTCGGCGAACTCGGGGGAGTCGTGCACCGCGGCCGGCACGAGCAGCAGGCGCCGCTCCGGCGCCACGGCGCAGAGCAGCATGCGCACGTAGCGCAAACGGTGACCCGCGGCCTCCATCTGGGCGATGGCAATCTCGCGCTGCTGCGACATGTGACCCACATCCTGGTGTTCGGGATCGCCCGCTTGGGGGATGCTAGGCGGGTGCCGACGACCGTAGGTCACCGTGCTGGAGGACCTGCCATGTTGTGGGTGCTGACATGAGGGTCGCGTGGCTCACCGACGCCCAGGCGCCCTACCGCGAGCCGTTGTTCTGCGAGCTCGCGGCCCGCTGTGACTTCCACGTGCACTTCCTGTTCACCGAGGAGCCCGAGCGTCACTTCGTCTACCGCGAGCACTCGGGCTACTCGTCCGCGGTGCTGCCGTCGATGCGCGTGCCGCTCCCGCGGCGGGTCGCGAGCCGGCTGG
>NZ_JBVPVA010000837.1:0-3283 GCF_055612215.1 Actinomycetospora sp.
CCTCGGCGACGCTGCCGGTGCCGGTGAGGCGCCGGACGACAGCGGAGGGGTGCGGGACGTCGACGGCGTCGAGCTCCGACGCGGAGTAGGTGAGCAGTGGTCGCCCGGCGGCGAAGGCGGTGACCGCGGGCTCGTCGCGGCCCTCGGGGAGGTCGACATCCACGTCGTGGCCACGATCGACCGGCGCCGCGACGGCCGCCCGGAGGTCCTCGGCGGTCGTCCCCCGCTCGACCCCGACGCCCAGGATCACGGCCGCGCGGCCCTCGGGGAGGTCGACATCCACGTCGTGGCGACGATCGACCGGCGCCGCGACGAGCCCGCGGTCACCGCCTTCGCCGCCGGGCGACCACTGCTCACCTACTCCACGGCGGAGCTTGACGCCGTCGACGTCCCGCACCCCTCCGCTGTCGTCCGGCGCCTCACCGGCACCGGCAGCGTCGCCGAGGCGGCCGCGGTCCTCGCCGCGCGTGACTCGGGTGGGGCCGGTGTGCTCGTCGTCGGGAAGCAGCGGGGCCGGGGGGTGACCGTCGCGCTCGCGCGCTGAGAGGTGCCCGCTCCAGCGCCCGACCTCGCGTGAGGATCGCGGTGACGTGGGCCGGTCGTGGCCCGGGCACACACGGGGCGCACACGGGAACCGGACACCACCGCCGAGAACCGGCACCCGTCCTGACCTGGGCCGACGGCTCACGGAGCGGGTGTAGCTTCGCGATCGGGCGAGCGGAGCGACGGGTGGTGTGCGGGACGTGTCCGATCAGTGGGACGGGCGTGGGCTCCCGCCCGTCGCCGCGGCCCGGGTGGCGCGGGCCGCGTCGGGTGGTCCCTGGACGTCGATGCTCACCGTCCCCTCGGCCGCCGGGCTCTCCGCCACCGAGTTCGAGCCCGTCGGCGAGGTGATGGGATCGATCGTCCAGAACGTCGGGTGGAGCGGATACGGCGGGTGCGGGGCGTGGGGCGCCGTCGGGTTCGGCGGTGGCTTCGCGGGCGGCGGCCCGATGGCTCCCGCGCCGGCGTTCGGGCCCTACGTCGAGGCGCTGCGCCACGGCTACGACACCGCGCTGGCCCGCATGCAGCTCGAGGCCTCCGGGATCGGCGCCGACGGCGTCATCGGCGTCACCCTGTCCGCGTCGCCGTTCGACCAGAGCAGCCGCGAGTTCACGGCCCTGGGCACCGCGGTCCGCTCCCGTCGCCCCCACGAGCGGCCGTCCGCGCCGTTCGTCACCGAGCTCGCCGGCCAGGACGTCGCGAAGCTCGTCGGCGCCGGCTGGCTGCCCGTGCGCATCGTCTACGGCATCGCGATGCTCATCCGCCACGACGACATGCGGACCCGCGCCCAGGCCTCCTGGGGTGGCGGCAACACCGAGGTCACCGGCTACACCCAGTTGGTGACGGCGGCCCGGGCCGGGGCCCGGCGGGACTTCACCGCGCGCGTCCGCCAGGTCGGCGCCGAGGGCGCGATCGTCTCGGACATGGGGGTGGCGATGCGCGAGATCGAACCCGCGGAGAACCACCGCGACCACGTGGCCGAGGCGACCGTGTTCGGCAACGCCCTGCTCGCCGTCGAGCACCCGAGGGCCCCGGCGCGCTCGTCGTCGTTGACCTACATGCCCCTGCGCTCCACCCGGGAGACCTCGTGACCGAGTCCGACACCTCCGCCGTGACGGGCGTCCCGTCCGACGCCATGGCGCGGCTCGCGCACATGCGGCCGGGTCAGTCGACGAGCATGTTCACCTCGGACCTGTCGGTGAACGAGTTCCTGCTCGTGCGCGAGGCCGGCTTCCGGCCGCTCGGCCTCGTGCTGGGGTCGAGCATCTACCACGTGGGCTTCCAGGTGGGGCGCTGGGGGAAGAACCAGGAGCTCGACACGCTGTCGCAGGCGATGTACCACGCCCGCGAGCTCGCGATGACCCGCATGGAGGCCGAGGCCGACCAGCTCGGCGCCGACGGCATCGTCGGGGTGCGGCTCGAGATCGAGTTCAAGGAGTTCGGCAACGACCTGGCCGAGTTCATCGCCGTCGGCACCGCGGTCGCCGGGGACGCCCCGCCACCGACCGGTGGGACCTGGCGCAACGTGCACCGCCAGCCCTTCACCTCGGACCTGTCCGGACAGGACTTCTGGACGCTGATCCAGGCCGGGTACGCCCCGCTCGGCATGGTGATGGGGTCGTGCGTCTACCACATCGCCCACCAGGGCATGTTCCGCGCCATGAGCAACATCGGGCAGAACGTCGAGCTGCCGCAGTACACCGAGGGGCTCTACGACGCCCGCGAGCTCGCCATGAGCCGCATGCAGGCCGAGGCGGAGGCGCTGCACGCCGAGGGGATCGTCGGCGTCCGGCTGAACGCCCACGGGCACCGCTGGGGCGGGCACACCACCGAGTTCTTCGCGATCGGCACCGCGGTCCGTCCGCTCCGCGCCGACCACCACATCCCCACCCCGCAGCTCGTGCTGCCGCTCCTGGACGGATGAGGGTCATGACGGGTCCCGACGCAGGCGGGAGTGGTCTGGGTCCGATGGGGGACGTGGCGCTCGTGGCCGCCGCCCTGCGCACCGACCGCGCCGACGTCGCCTCGTACGCCCGGGTGCTCTCCGGCGTCCTCGGCGACGCGCTGCCGCCCGGCACCGTCGAGGTCGCGTTCCGGCGGAGCCTGGCCGACCGCCTGGCCGGGCGGGAGGGTCGCGCGGAGTCGGTGCTCGTCCACGGCGAGGGTCGCGATCTCGAGCTGCGCGCCGAGGGGGAGCGGGTGCACGCCGAGGTGCGTCGCGTCTCCGGCGGTGTGGTGATCAGTCGGCGTCGCGTCGAGGTCGAGGAGTGGCTGCAGGCGCTCGCGCAGGACGTGACCAGGATCGCGGCCCGCGACGCCGCCGCCCGGGCGGCCTTCGAGCGCTTCCTCGCCACCGGGCCCTGAGCACGGGGGAGGATGAGGGCGTGACCTTTCGTCTCGCCCTCGCCGGAGAACCGCTGCCGCTGGTCGGGCGCGCCCGCATCTACGTCTGCGGGATCACCCCGTACGACACCACCCACCTCGGCCACGCCGCGACCTTCGTGTGGGCCGACGTCGCGGGCCGCGTGCTGCGCCGCATCGGCATCGAGGTCGAGATGTGCCGCAACATCACCGACGTCGACGACGTCCTCGACGCGGCCGCGGAACGCGCCGGCCGCCGGTTCGACAGCTTCGCTGCCGTCGGCCAGTTCCGGTTCGACCGCGACATGGCGGCCCTCGGCGTCCGGCCGCCGACGCACCAGCCGCGCGCCCACAACCACGTCGACGACGTCGTCCGACT
>NZ_JBVPVA010000843.1:0-1870 GCF_055612215.1 Actinomycetospora sp.
CCGCCCCGTCGCGAGCCCGCGCCCGCCGCCCGCGTTCGGGGAGTCCTGCACGTAGAGCAGCCAGTGGTCGGCCCGGAACGGGCGGTGGAACCACACCGCGTGGTCGAGGCTGGCCACGTCCACCTGGCGCGACGCGACCCCGCCCTCCACGTGCGGGAGCAGCGCCGCCTCGAGGAGGGTGAGGTCGCTGGCGTAGGTCAGCACGCAGGCGTGGAGCAGCCGGCCCCTCGGATCCGACGGCGGCGGGAGCTCGCCGTCGGCGCGGAGCCAGACCCGGTTGCGCGCCTGCGGGGCGACCGCGAGGTCCCACGGGGCGTGGTCGACGTAGCGGACGTCCAGCGGCCAGGTCAGCGCCCGGCCGGTGGTGGTGTAGGCCGGTTCGGGCGAGGGCACCGGCGGACGGTCGCGGCGGTCGAGGCCGTCCGGGCCGGGGGTCTCCGGCATCTCCGCCTGGTGGGCGACGCCCTCCTCGAGGACCTGGAAGGACGCGGACATCGTGAAGATGGCCTCGCCACGCTGCACCGCGGTGACCCGCCGGGTGGTGAAGGAGCGGCCGTCGCGGGTGCGGTCGACCTCGTAGACGATCGGCCGGTGCGGGTCGCCGGGGCGCAGGAAGTATCCGTGCAGCGAGTGCACCACGCGGTCGTCGTCGACGGTCCGGCCCGCGGCGACCATGGCCTGGGCCGCGACCTGCCCCCCGAAGACCCGCAGCAGGGACTCCTGTGGGCTGCGGCCGCGGAAGATGTCCCGTTCGATGTCCTCGAGGTCGAGGACGTCGGTGACCAGCTCGTCGAGCGCCTTGCTCATGGCGGGGCATCCTCCCGCCCCGCCGACCACCCTGTCGATCAGCTCCCGAAGGAGAGCAGGGAGACCTTCGCGACGCCGAGGTCCACGTCCGCGAGCGAGCCCCCCGACGACCCCTCGTCCGAGGAGCCCCCGTCGTCCGGCGCCGGCGCGGCCGCCGGGGCCGCCGCCCGCTGCACGGTCGGCGGGGCGGGGGCCGGGGCCGCGGCCTGGGGAGCAGCGGCCTGCGGCGCCGCGGCGATCGGGACGACCGGGGCCGCGGCGGGAGCGGGGGCGCCGTGCGCCGCGCTGAAGGTCATCATCGTGGGCGCCGGGGCGCCGGCCGCCCGGGTGATGGGCACGGAGCGTGCGGGGGCGCCGGCGTGGTGCGCGGCGGTGGTCGAGCCGGCGATGGGCACCGTGGACGCCCCGTTCCCCGTGGTCGTGCCGTGCTCGGTGCCCGGGGCGGACAGCAGGCCCAGCGTGGTCGGGGGCGGGGCCGTGGCGAGTCCGTAGCCCTGGACGGGAGCGGCGGCCGCCGGAGCGGCGCTGGGCGTGTCCGACGGCGCCGGGGTGCCCTGGTCGGCGACCGGGACGATGCCGAGGACGGCGTGCGCCCCGAACGCGACGGCCGCCGCGACGGGGACCCCCACCAGGACGCCGGGGCTGCGCAGCGGGTGCGGCCGCATCGCGTGGCGTGGCCGGGTCATGACTTCTCTCCTCGTGTCCGCCGGGGAGTGCCGCCGTCTCCCGAATGACGCCGGGGATCACGCCCATACGACGGCGTGACCACGCACCGCGTCCAACGCACCCGGGCCGTTCCCGGTACGGGTGACACGCGGATTTCTGAAGGGACCGATCCGGTGGGCCTCGTCGTCACCGCCTGTGGTCGTCGATCACGTCGCGTCGTCAGGTGGCCGGGATCACGGCGACCGGTCAGACTCTCGGCGCGGAGCCGTCCGGGTGAGGACATCGCGGTCACGAGGAGGAACGGTGCAGCAGCTCTCGGGTCTGGACGCGGTGTTCCTGGCCGCCGAGGACGATCACCAGCCGACCCACGTGAGTCAGCTGGTGGTCCTCGACAAGC
>NZ_JBVPVA010000914.1:0-14188 GCF_055612215.1 Actinomycetospora sp.
GTGCTGCCTCCGACCGGGGCAGCTCCCGATGCTCCTCCTGGTCCACCGGGCCGGGTCGCGCGACGGACGGCCGTGATCAGGAGAGCTCTGGGCACCTCGGCGAGATCGCCCGCGTGTCCAGCGCACTCCTGATCTCCGTCGAGGGCCGTCGACGGCCGAGCGATCAGGTCGCCGACGGCAGGCGCACCGGCAGGTGCTTGATCCCGTTCACGAAGATCGACGACAGCCGGTCCGGCTCGCCGACCACCTCGAGGTCGGCCATCTCGGTCAGCAGGCGCCGGAACATGACGCCGGCCTCGCGACGGGCCAGGTGGGCGCCCAGGCAGAAGTGCGGGCCGTGGGCGCCGAACCCGTGGTGGGGGTTGGGGGAGCGGCGCAGGTCGAGGCGGTCGGGGTCGGTGAAGACCGACTCGTCGCGGTTGGCCGACCCGTAGAGCAGCAGCAGCTTCTCCCCGGCGGCGAGCGGGACGTCGCCGACGGTGGGGTCCGCGACGACCGGGCGGCGCATCCAGTTGATGGGGGAGGCCCCGCGGACGATCTCGTCGACCGCGGTCGGGGTGACGCCGTCGAGGTCCTCGGTCCAGAGGCGCTTGGCCTCCGGGTCCTGGTGCAGGCCCCACACGCCGTGGGTGACCGCGTTGCGGGTGGTCTCGTTCCCGGCCACGCACAGCAGGATGAAGAAGGACGCGATCTCCTGGGCCGTCAGCCGCTCCCCGTCGACCTCGCCGTGCACGAGCGCGGAGAGGACGTCGTCGCGGGGGTTCACCTCGGCGTCGGCGGCGAGCTCGGTCATCAGTGCGGAGAGACCGCCGCCCGCCGCGAGGTAGTCCTGCAGCGGGTTGTCCGAGACGTACTCCGGGTCGTCCCCCGCGAGGATCATGTTCGACCAGGTGAACACGTCCGCGCGCCGCGACTCCGGGATGCCCATCATGTCGCAGATCAGCAGCAGCGGGAGCGGGGCGGCGATCTCGGTGACCAGGTCGAACTCGCCGCCCTGGTCGGCCGCCGTCGCGCGGGCCCGGGCGAGGACGTCGTCGGCGATGCGCTCGACGTCGTCGACCAGCGAGGCGACCCGCCTGGGTGTGAAGGCGCCCGCGGCGATCCGCCGGATCTTGGTGTGGCGGGGCGCGTCCATGCTGATCAGCGAGCCGAAGAACTCGTGCGCCTCGGCGGGCAGGTCGAGGATCGACACGGCGCCGCGGCCCGAGCAGAACCGATCCGGGTTGCGGCTGACCTCCTCGACGTCGGTGTGCCGCGACACCACCTTGAAGCCGGGGCCGGGCTCGAACCCGGGGAATTCCGGCTCGGGGTACATCGGCAGGTCGTCGCGGGCGCGCAGGGCGGCGAAGGCGGCGTAGCGGTCGGGCCACGGGGCGTTCCAGAAGCCGCGGTCACCGAGGTCGAGCGGGGCGGTACTGGTCATCGGTCCTCCCGGGACGGGGTGGGCAGGAGCGCCACGAGGGTGGGGACGAGCAGGTCGCGCACGCCGGCGCGGTCGAGCGAGCCGCGCACGAGCCACTCGCGGGAGGCGGCACGCACGAGGCCGAAGTAGGCGCGGACGCGGGCGCGCAGCACGACGTCGCCCGCCGGGTCGGAGCGGGGGTCGTGCTCGGGGACGAGCGCGACGAGCACCCGCTCGGCCGCGACCTCGTCGGCCCGCTCGACGACCGCGTCGACCTCCGGGTCGCCGCCCGCACCGCCGACGCCGACCGTGAGCCACAGGCCCCGGCGGGCGGCGACGGTGTCGAGGAACCAGTCCACGGCGGCGCCGGCCCGCTCGGCCCGGGTCTCGCCCGGCAGGTCGGTGGCGGCCGCCTCGGGGATGGTCAGCAGTGCCCCGAGCGCCTCGAGGTACAGCTCGCGCTTGGTGCCGAAGTAGTGGTTGAGCAGGCCGCGGGCGACGCCGGCCTCCCGGGCGAGCTCGCTGGTGGAGACGTCGCCGTAGGGCCGCTCCGCGTAGAGCCGCAACGCCGCGTCGAGGATCTCCGCGCGGCGGGCGTCGGGGTCCAGGCGGCGGCCGACGGGGGGTGCCGTCATCACCGCGACACCACGTGCAGCGGCAGGCGCAGGGCCCCCGGCGCGTCCGGCGGCACCACCGGGCGCCGCGGCGCGACCGGGTCCACCCGCCGGTAGGGCTCCCCGGGCGCGGGCCGCGGGTCGGCCTCCCCGGCGTTCGGCCACGTCGACAGGGCCCGCTCGGCGAGCGCGGTGATCGTCAGCGACGGGTTGACCCCGAGGTTCGAGGGCACCGTCGAGCCGTCGACGACGTGGATGCCCGGGTGTCCGTGCAGGCGGTGGTACGGGTCTACGACGCCGTCCGCGGCGGTCGTGCCGAGCACCGCGCCGCCGAGGAAGTGCCCGGTCACGGGGATGTTGGCCAGGCTCGACGCGGCACCGACCGGCACACCGCGGATCCGGCGGGCCACCCGGCGCGCGACCTCGTGCCCGGCGGGGATCCACGGCGGGTTGCCCTCGCCGTCGGCGGGCGCGCTGGCGAGACCGGGCAGGAAGCGGCGCGGCCGCAGCGTCAGCGAGTTGTTCAGCGTCTGCATCACCAGCAGCACGATCGACTGCTCCGACCAGTGCTTCGGGCGGTGGATGAGCCGCAGCTCGCGGCGGCGTCGGACGACAGCGCCGAGGACGCGGCGCAGGCCCGGCCCGTGCCGTCCGATGGTCGGGTCGGCCTCGTCGGGGGAGCCGTCGACGAGCATCGCCGACATCAGCGCGAGCAGGTTCGAGCCGTGCCCGTAGCGGACCGGCTCGACGTGGGTGTTCTCGTCGACGTGGATCGAGGAGGTGATCGAGACGCCGTCGGTGAAGTCGGCGGCCGGGTCCGACGTGCGGGCGGCGAGGATCGCCTCGGAGTTGGTGCGCACCCGGTGCCCGAGCCGGTCGGAGATCCGCGGCAGGTGCGCGCGCTGGCGGTGCAGCAGCCGCTGCGTGCCGAGCGCGGACGCGGCGACGACGACCTGGCCCGCCGTCAGGACCCGACGCCGGGACCGGGTGCCGAACCGCGGCGTCCCACGGACCTCGACCTCGTAGCCGGAGGCGCCGGACAGGTCGCCGTGGCGCGGGCGGATCGCGGTCACCGTCGTCAGCGGGTGCACGACGGCGCCCGCGGCCTCGGCGAGGTGCAGGTAGTTCTTCGCGATCGTGTTCTTGGCGTTGTGGCGGCACCCGGTCATGCACTCGCCGCAGTGCCGGCACGTCCGCCGCGCCGGCCCGGCGCCGCCGAAGTACGGGTCTGCGATCTCGACGTCGGGCTCCTCCCCGAAGAGCACCCCCACGTCGGCCCGCTGGTAGGTGTGCCCGACGCCGAGCTCCTCGGCGACGTCGCGCATCACGGCGTCGGCCGCGGAGGTGCGCGGGTAGGTGGCGACGCCGAGCATCCGCGCGGCCTGGTCGTAGTGCGGGGCGAGCTCGTCGTGCCAGTCGGCGACGTCGGGCCAGCTCCCGTCCGCGAACACCCGCGCGGGCGGGCGGTACAGGGTGTTCGCGTAGACGAGCGACCCGCCGCCGACCCCGGCCCCCGACAGCACCAGGACGTGGCGCAACGGGTCGATCCGGAAGATGCCGTGGCACCCCAGCCGCGGCGCCCAGAGGAAGTCGCGCAGGTGCCACGAGGTGCGGGCGAACTCGTGGTCGGCGAAGCGGCGGCCCGCCTCCAGCACCGCGACCCGGTAGCCCTTCTCGGCGGCGCGCAGCGCGGCCACCCCACCCCCGAAGCCCGACCCGATCACCACGACGTCGTGATCGACGTCCTCACCCGCGAGCGTCACGACGGGCACGTTGCCGCGCTGTTGGCAGACTGTCAAGAGGGGTGCCGCCCGTCGGGCCGGGCGAGGTTCCGGCGCGACGAGGACGGGACCTGACCGCCTCGTGCACCACCGTGTTCCCCAGACACCCCGTCGGAGGAGCAGCCATGACCACCACCCTCGTCGAGACCGTCGTCCGGGCCGACCGCGCGATCACCGAGGCCGTGTCCCGCCTCGGCGCGGCCTGGTCGCGGACCTTCCCGCCGATCTTCGCGACCGACCTGACCGACGGCGTCCCGGTCCGCGCGGCCGTCGCCCACATCGCCGGGGACGAGGCGTGGGTCCCGGCGATGCTCGCCGGGCGGACCATGGCCGAGGTCGGGCCGGACGCCTTCGACGGCGACCTCCTCGGCGACGACCCGGCCGAGGCCTTCGGACGACTCGCGGCCGCCGCGCAGGTCGCGGTCCGCGCCGTCACCGACCTCGCGGCGCCGGTGCACTGCTCCTTCGGCGACTGCTCGACCGAGGAGTACCTGTGGCAGCTCGCGGTCGCGCGCACGCTCGGGGCCGAGGCGCTCGCCGTCGTCGCCGGAGTGGCGAGCCCGGTCGACGACGCGCTCGCCGCCGCCGTGCTGGCCGGGCTGGCGCCGCGGGCCGAGCTGTGGCGCACGGTCGGCATCCTGCGCCCCGCCCGGGTCGCCACCGGCCCCACGCCGCGCGACGAGCTGTTCGCCCTCGTCGGGTGGTCGGGCGCGACGCGCAGCATCCGCGCGGTCACCCCGAGTTCTCCTTAATGACTGAGTTTACTGCTCCTTCCGGCGTATCCGGTACGTCCGGGGGCACTCCGACGGCGGCTATGCCCCGGGTGATCCGTGGGCGCACCATCGATCGCAGTCTGATGGAGTTCTCGGGGGACAGGAGCACAGATGACCCTCGCGGTCGTCGTGAACGGTCGGTCCCGGACGCCGAGGCGGACACTGCGCCACGGCTCCCCGGGGAGCGGTCACCAGTGGATCGTCACCACGCCGGGGGCCGAGCCGGACCTCTGGGCCGAGTACCTGGACGGGGCGGAGCGCAGCTACGGGGCCCACGGGGTCGAGCGTGTGGCGGCGGTCGACGAGATCGCCGACGGCGCGACCACGGCCCTGCTCTTCGCCGCGGTGACCGACGAGGGCCGTGTGGTGGGCGGCATCCGGACCGCGGGCGTCCTCGCGCACGCCGACGACGCCGCCGCCCTCGCGGCCTGGGACGGTCACCCCGAACGGGCCCGGGCCCGCGCCATGTTCGAGGAGCGGCTGTCCTTCGGCGTGGTCGAGCTGAAGACCGGCTGGGTCGCCCGCGACGCGCCGGATCGCCGGCGCCTGACGGCCAGCCTCGCCCGGACCCCGCTCCACGCCGCCCTCATCCTCGGCGCGCGCTACGGCGTGGGCGCCGGGGGAGGGCACTCGCTGCGGATGTGGACCGCGAGCGGCGGGGTCGTCGCGCGCGAGCTGGCACCCGTCCCGTTCCCGGACGAGCGCTACGAGACCCACCTCGTGTGGTGGGACCGCTGGGTGTCGTCGACGACCGTGACCGAGCACGAGCGGCGGGCCCTCGACGCCGAGACCGCCCAGCTCGTCGGGGTCGTCTCGCCGGCCGTGGCCTCGTGAGCGGGATGGCGCCCGAGCCGTTCCGGGCGGTGCTGCTCGACGAGTCCGACCCCGACGACGCGGCGACCCTCGCGGCGCTGCGGGCCGACCCGGCGGTGCTCGTCCTCGACCAGCGGGAGGCGCAGCGGGCCGACCTCGCGGCCCTGCGCGACGGGGGGCCGCCGGCGGGCGGGACCGGCCCGGGCCGCTGGGCGTACTACCCGTGGCGGCGCGCCCTCGTCGGGGTCCTCGACCGCACCGCGTTCGCGCGTCTGCGGACCGACCGCAACCGCAACAAGATCACGGCCGACGAGCAGGAGCGCCTGGCCCGCCTGCGGGTCGGGGTGGTGGGGCTCTCGGTCGGCCACGCGGTGGCGCACACCCTCGCCCTGGAGGGCCTCTGCGGCGAGCTGCGGCTGGCCGACTTCGACGGGATCGAGGTGTCCAACCTCAACCGCGTCCCCGCCGGCGTGCTCGACCTCGGCGTCAACAAGGCCGTGGTGGCGGCCCGGCGGATCGCCGAGCTGGATCCCTACGTCGCGACGACCGTCTTCACCGCCGGCGTGACCGCGGAGAACCTCGCGGAGTTCCTCGACGGCCTCGACGTCCTGGTCGAGGAGTGCGATTCGCTCGACGTCAAGGTCCTCGTGCGCGAGGGCGCCCGCGCCCGCGGCATTCCCGTGCTGATGGAGACCAGCGACCGCGGACTGCTCGACGTCGAGCGTTACGACCTCGAGCCGGACCGTCCGCTCTTCCACGGGCTGCTCGGGGACGTCGACTCGAGGAGCCTCCGCGCGCTCTCCACCCAGGAGAAGGTCCCGCACGTCCTGCGCATCCTCGGTGCCGACGAGCTCTCCACGCGGCTCGCGGCGTCGATGGTGGAGGTGGGCGCGACCCTGACCACCTGGCCGCAGCTCGGCGGCGACGTCGTCCTCGGTGGGGCGACCGTCGCGGCCGCGGTCCGCCGGCTGGCCCTCGGGCCCGAGCTGCCGTCGGGCCGGATCCGCATCGATCTCGACGCGCACCTCGACGCCGTCACCACCCCGCAGCCCCCCGACGGTGGTGACCGGATCCCGTCCCCGCGGCGGCCGGGCGACGACGGGGACCGCCCGGCCACCGGACGGCACCCGGTGGACGCCGTCCTCGAGGCCGTGCGGCGGGCCCCGTCCGGCGGCAACGTCCAGCCCTGGTGGGTCGGGTCGGACTCCTCCGCGGTGCGGCTCCACCTCGACCGCACCCGCACCACGACCATGGACGTGGCCTTCCGCGGCAGCTACGTGGCCCTCGGGGCGGCCTGGTTCAACGCGCGGGCCGCGGCGTCCGCGGCGGGGGTGCTGGGGCCGGCGACGGTGTTCCCCGACCCCACGGACCCCGACCTCGTCGCCGAGCTGCGCTTCGGGTCGGGACGCGACGAGCGACTCGCCCGGGCCCACCCCCACGTCCTCGAACGCGGCACCAACCGCGCGCTCGGGCGACCCGGGCCGATCCCGACCGCGACCGCGACCGTGCTGCACGAGGTGGCGCGGGCCGAAGGCGGACGCCTGCACCTCGTCGACCCCGGCCCGCGGCTGGAGGCCGTGGGCGAGACGCTGGGCGCCGCCGACCGGGTCCGCTTCCTCACCGAGGACCTCCACCGGGAGATGTTCGCGGAGGTCGTCTGGCCCGGTGACTCGTCCGAGGTCGGCATCGACGCCGAGGCCCTCGGGCTCGACCCCGTGGACCTCGCGAAGCTGACGATCGCCCGTCGTCCCGAGGTCATGGCCCTGCTTGCCGGATGGGACGCGGGGTCGGCGCTGGTGACGGACACCCGCGACCGGGTCACGTCGAGCTCGGCGCTCGCCGTCGTCACGGTCGACGGCACGGCGCCGGCGGACTACGTGCGCGGCGGATCGGCGGTCGAGGCGGTCTGGGTGGGGGCGCAGGAGCAGGGACTCGCCGTCCACCCGGTCTCGCCGGTCTTCCTCTACGCCGTCGACGCGGCCGACCTCGCGACCCTCTCGCGCCCGTTCGCCGGGGAGCTCGGCCGCCTCCGGACCGACTTCCGCGCGGCGGTCGGGCTGGACGACGACGAGGCGGTCGCGCTCGTCCTGCGCCTCAGCCATACGGCGGCCGTGCCGTCGCGGAGCGCACGTCGGCCGGTCTCCGAGTTCCATAGGACTACCTGAATGGCGGTATGACAGCTACGCTGCGTTGTATGAGACGCGGAGAGGGTGAAGGCGGGCCGTCGAATCTCGACGAGCTCGTCACGCTCGTCGCCACAACTCTCATGGGCGTGGACTCCTCGTCCCTGCGTCCGGCGGCCGAGACGGTGCTCCAGGGCCTGGTGTCGTTCTTCCAGGTCGACCTCAGCTTCCTCCGCTTCCACGACGAGGCGCGGCGCGCGACCGTGCTCGTGGCCGAGTGGCCGCCCCGCGACGCCGTGCCCGACCCCGACCCGCTCGGCGTGATCTTCTTCGAGGACGCCGAACCGACCTTCGCGCTGACCGAGCACCTGACCGACATCCTCGTCGTGCGGCCCACCGACCACCCGACGTACCAGCAGGTGGTCCAGGACGGCTCGGGCGTCCCGGCGACGTCGGTCGCGACCGTGCCGATGCGCTCCGGGGACCGGACGACGGGCCTGCTCGGCTTCGTCAAGTTCGGCGACCGCGGGTGGGACGACGACGAGCTCCGGGCCCTGCGGACGATCGCGCTGCTGTTCGCGCAGCTGCAGGCCCGCCTCCTCGCCGAGGACCGGCTGCGCCACATCGCCCACCACGACGAGCTCACCGACCTCCCCAACCGCCGCGCCGTCCTCGCCCACCTGGACGAGGTGCTCGCCTCTCCCGAGCCCGGGACGCGGGCCCTGCTCTTCGTCGACGTCGACCGGCTCAAGGCGATGAACGACTTCCTCGGGCACGAGGCCGGGGACCGGTTCATCGTCGAGGTCGCGGAGCGGTTGCGCGTCGCGGTCGGCACCGACGGGCTCGTGGCCCGCTTCGGCGGCGACGAGTTCATCGTCGCGATGGCGGGCGCCGCCGACGACTCGGCGGCCGCCGCCACCGCGGCCCGGATCCAGCGGGCGATGGACCAGCCGATCCGCCTCGGGGGACAGTCGCTCGGGCGGACGGTGAGCATCGGCGTCGCCGTGGCCGATCCGCGGGCGACCACGGTGACGGAGTGGCTGCGCAGCGCCGACCAGGCGGTCCTCGCCGCGAAGGAGAGCGGCGGGAACACCGTCGTCCGCTTCACCGCGGAGATGCAGGCCCGCGAGCGGCTGCGCCTCGCCGTCGAGATGGACCTGCGCTCGGCGATCCGCGACGGGCTGCTGAGCCTGCACTACCAGCCCGTCGTCGACCTCGCCTCGCGCGAGTTCACCGGCGTCGAGGCCCTCCTGCGCTGGAACCACCCGACGCTCGGGCCCGTCGACCCGGAGCTCTTCGTCGGGGTCGCCGAGGCCACCAATCTGGCGGGCGAGCTCGGGGCCTGGGTGCTCGACGAGGCCTGCCGGCAGTTCGCGGCCTGGCGGAGCCGGCTGGGTCCCGACGACGCCGGGTTCACAGTGGCGGTCAACGTGTCCCCGGTGCAGCTGATCGACGTCGAGTTCGTCGCGACCGTCGAGAAGGTCCTCGCCGACCGGGGGCTGGTGGGCAGCGACCTCGTGCTGGAGGTCACCGAGCACGCGGTGGTGAGCGAGGCGGCCGCGCTGACCACGCTGCGCGGGCTGCGGGCCCTCGGCGTCTCCATCGCCATCGACGACTTCGGCACCGGCTACAGCTCGCTCGCCCAGCTCAAGGCGCTCCCCGTGACGATCGTGAAGATCGACCGCAGCTTCGTGCGTGACCTCGGGTGCAGCACGGACGACCTGCCGATCGTGCGCTCGATCCTCGGGCTCGCCCGGGCGTTCGGCCTCGAGGTGATCGCCGAGGGGGTCGAGACGGAGGTCGCCCGCTCGACGCTGCTCGCCCTGGGCGCCACCTCGGCGCAGGGCTACCTGTTCTCCCGACCGGTGCCCCCGGAGGAGATCAGCGCGCTCCTCGGGCTGACCGGGGGCCCGGGTCTGCGCTCGGCCTGAGCGGGTCAGTCGACCGCGCGGTCCCGGACGAGGGCGAGGGCGGCGTCGCGCAGCGGGCCCGGACGTGCGAGGCGCTCGCAGGCGTCGAAGTGCGTGCCGTCGGACTGCTCGAGGATCGAGACCGGCACGCCCGGCCAGCTCCGGGCGAGCAGGCGCTGCTGGCGGTCGAACTCGCCGGGCTCGTCGCCCCCGCAGGTCAGGAGCAGCGGTCCGGGCGCGGTCGGCGCGGTGTGCACCGGGCTCGCGTCGTGCGCGACCTCGGGTGTCATCCCCAGCACGTCGTTGAGGTACGAGCGGCGGATCGGCTCCAGGTCGTAGAGCCCGCTGATCCCCAGGCCCGCCCCGACGGTGTCGCGCGGGAGCCCGTACGCGTCCCAGTCGGTGGCCATGAGCTCCGCGATCAGGTGGCCCCCGGCGGAGTGCCCGACGACGGTGATCCGGCGCGGGTCGGCCCGGAGCTCCTCGGCCCGCCGGGCGAGCTCGGCGACCCCCGCACGGACGTCGGCGACGACGTCGGGGACCGACACCTCCGGCGCGAGCCGGTACTCGACGGTCGCGAACACCGCGCCCTGCTCGAGGAACGGGGGTGCGAGGAAGGCGAAGGTCTCCCGCTCGAGGGCCTGCCAGTAGCCGCCGTGGACGAAGACCACGAGCGGGGCGGCCGTGGGGGAGTCCGGGGCGCGCAGGACGTCGACGACCTGCCGGGCGTGCCCGCCGTAGTGCAGCTCGACCGGCGGGAACTCGCGCCGCACCGCCTCGCTCTCCTCGTGCCACGCGGCGAGGATCGCGTCACCCTCGGGGACCAGGGCGCCCACGTCGTACTGGGCGTCGAACCACTCCCTGGTCGCGCCCTCGGGCAGGGCGAGGTCGTCGGTGTCCTCGGGGCTCTCGTCCACGGTGCTCACGGTGGCGGCGTACCCGCTGCGACCGCCGACCCCTCGGCCGCCGGGTCGAGCACCACGGGGTCGCCCACCGAGATCGTCCCCGAGGTGAGCGCCCGGCAGATCGCACCTCCGCGGTCGTGCATCGCCCGCGCCGCACCCGGCCCGACCGAGGTCTCCATGACCCGGCACGGCGCGGCCTTGCGCACGACCTCCAGCTCGACGTCGCCCACGACCAGGCGCGCGCCCGGCGTCGTCGGGATCCGACCGTGGTCGACGGCGATCGTGCGCCGGGTCGCCGACGCCGCCACCGGCCGGCCCCACTCGGCACCGGCCTCGGCGAGCTCGGAGAGCGACTGGACGGAGACGTGGCGGTGGCGGGTGCCGTGGTAGCGGTCGCCGACGACGCCGCGACCGGCCTCGACCTCGACGTGGTCCACCGCGACCATCGGCGCCTTCCGCTCGGGCGCGATGTGCAGCGCGGCCACCCTGGTCACGTCCACCAGCGTACGAGGGGCGACGATGCGCCCTCGGCCTCGCGGTGGGCTGGACGGGGGCGGTGCCGTGCCCCACCTGAGGGGCGCCCGTCCGCCGTCCGACCCCTTAGGGTGTGGGCGTGCTCCACACCGCCGTGCTCGAGCCCGTTCGTGACGAGTTCTGGCCCAGTCGCCGCATCGACGCCTTCGACGAGCACTGTCGTCGCGGCAGCTGAACCCCGACCCGGAACCGACGAACCCAGGAGAATTCCGCAGTGAGCACCCCCGAGTCCGGCTGGTCGTTCGAGACCCAGCAGATCCACGCCGGCGCGACGCCCGACCCGGCGACGAACGCCCGCGCGACCCCGATCTACCAGACGACGTCGTACGTCTTCCGCGACACCCAGCACGGCTCCGACCTGTTCAGCCTCGCCGAGCCGGGCAACATCTACACGCGGATCATGAACCCGACGAACGACGTGCTCGAGCAGCGTCTCGCCGCGCTCGAGGGCGGCGTGGCGGCGCTCGCCTTCGCCAGCGGGAGCGCGGCGACGACCGCGGCGATCCTCACCATCGCCGAGGCCGGCGACCACATGGTGTCGAGCCCCAGCCTCTACGGCGGCACCTACAACCTGTTCCACTACACGCTGCCCAAGATGGGCATCGAGGTCTCCTTCGTCGAGGACCAGGACGACCTGGCGCAGTGGCGCGACGCCGCGCGGGAGAACACCAAGCTGTTCTTCGCCGAGACGCTGCCCAACCCGGGCAACAACGTGCTCGACATCCGCGGCGTCGCCGACACCGCACACGAGGTCGGCGTCCCGCTGCTGGTGGACAACACGGTGCCGACGCCGTTCCTCGTCAAGCCCATCGAGCACGGCGCCGACGTCGTCATCCACTCGGCCACCAAGTTCCTCGGCGGGCACGGCACCTCGATCGCCGGTGTGGTCGTCGACGGCGGCACCTTCGCGTTCGGCGAGCACGGCGACCGCTTCCCCGGCTTCACCGAGCCCGACCCCAGCTACCACGGCCTCAAGTTCTGGGAGGCCCTCGGCCCGGGGGCGTTCGCGGCCAAGATGCGGGTGCAGCACCTGCGCGACACCGGCGCCGCGCTCTCGCCCTTCAACGCCTTCCTGATCCTGCAGGGCATCGAGACGCTGTCGCTGCGCATGGAGCGCCACGTCGCCAACGCCCAGGCGATCGCGGAGTGGCTCGAGGCCCGCGACGAGGTGGAGCAGGTCTGGTACGCGGGCCTGGAGTCCAGCCCGTGGCACGCCGCCCAGCAGAAGTACCTGCCCCGCGGGGCCGGCAGCATCGTCGCCTTCGAGCTGCGGGGCGGCGTGGAGGCCGGTCGGACCTTCGTCGACGGCACGTCGCTGCACTCGCAGCTGGCCAACATCGGCGACGTCCGCAGCCTCATCGTGCACCCGGCGTCGACGACCCACAGCCAGCTCTCCGAGCCCGAGCAGCGCTCCAGCGGCGTCACCCCGGGCCTGGTGCGGCTCTCGGTGGGCATCGAGAACCTCGAGGACATCCGGGCCGACCTGGAGGCGGGCTTCACCGCCGCCAAGTCGGCCACGTCCGACTCGTCTGCGTGACCCATCTGCTGCCCGGTGGCCGGGCGGCGGGCTCTCCCGGGGGTCCGCCGTCCTCCGACACCGTGCCGGTCCTCCCTCCCGCCACGGGTGCGTGGCGGGAAGGGGACCCGGTGGGTGACCGCCGGTTCGTGACCCTCCCCGACCCGCTGCCGCTGGAGAGCGGGTCGGCGCTGCCCGACGTCACCGTCGCCTACGAGACGTGGGGCGAGTACCGCGGCGACAACGCGGTCCTGGTCCTGCACGCGCTGACCGGCGACAGCCACGTCACCGGGCCCGCCGGGCTCGGGCACCCCACGCCGGGCTGGTGGGGCGCGGTCGTCGGGCCCGGGCTCGCGGTCGACACCGACCGCTGGTTCGTCGTCGCCCCCAACGTGCTCGGCGGGTGCCAGGGCACGACCGGGCCGGCGTCACCGGCGCCGGACGGCCGCCCGTGGGGCTCGCGGTTCCCGCACACCAGCGTCCGCGACCAGGTGGCGCTCGAGGTCCGGCTCGCCGACCAGCTCGGGATCGGGTCCTGGGCCGCGGTGCTCGGGGGCTCGATGGGCGGGATGCGGGCCGTCGAGTGGGCGGTCACCCATCCCGAGCGGGTGGAGCGCCTGCTCCTGCTGGCCTGCTGCGCGTCGGCGTCGGCCGACCAGATCGCGTGGGCGTCTCCGCAGCTCGCGGCCATCCGCGAGGACCCGTACTGGTGCGGCGGGGACTACCACGACCGGCCGCGCGGCGAGGGGCCGCACATCGGGCTCGGCGTCGCGCGCCGGATCGCCCACACCACCTACCGCACGGCCGAGGAGCTCGACACCCGGTTCGGTCGGCGCCCGCAGCCGGGGGAGGACCCGTACGACGCGGGCACCCCCGGCCGGTTCGCGGTGGAGTCCTACCTGGACCACCACGCCGAGAAGCTCGTGCACCGTTTCGACGCCGGCTCCTACGTCGCCCTGACCGCGGCGATGAACGGCCACGACGTGTCGCGGGGCCGCGGCTCGATGGCGGACGCGCTCGGTCGGGTCACCGCACGGACCCTCGTCGCCGGGGCGACCACCGACCGGCTCTACCCCCTGCACCAGCAGGAGGAGCTGGCGGCACTGATCCCGACGTCGGGACCGGTCGAGCTCATCGAGTCGCCGTACGGGCACGACTCGTTCCTCATCGAGGCGAAGCGTCTCGGTGAGATCCTCGAGTTGCTCCTGGCGTGACGGCCGCGGCACCGAGCGGGGTGCTGCCGGCGTGCTCGACCGAGTCGTGGATGCGGTCGAGCAGGTCGACGACGACGGGGTCGGCGAGCCGGTAGCGCACGACGCGGCCGTCGCGGTGGGCGCTCACGAGGTTCTGGGCGCGCAGCAGGCGCAGCGCCTGGCTCGTCGTGGAGTCCTTCAGCCCGGCCGCGACCGCGAGGTCGGACACGCAGATCTCGCCGACCTCGTGGATGCAGAGCAGCAGGGTCAGGCGCGTCGGGTCGGCCAGCAGCGCGAAGCGCGACACCCAGCCGTGCATCGTCGCCTGGTCCGGGAGGGCCGCGATGGCCGCGCAGACCCGGTGGTCGCCGTCGACCGCGACCGCGTCCGCGTCGCCGGAGAGGTGCACGCCGCCAACCTAGCCCTCCGGGCCTGTGCCCGGGGGGCTAACGTGGCGCGACGTGGCAGGGGAGCCGGTGACCCAGGACGCCACGCCGGTGGTGCCCCCGTTCCGGGGCAACCTGCTCGGCGAGGCCCGCATCCAGCTGGAGCTGGCGGCGTTGCTCGCCAGCGGCGTGTACCGGGGCGTCGACGTCCCGCACGGGGACGGCGCACCGGTGGTGC
>NZ_JBVPVA010000020.1:0-3904 GCF_055612215.1 Actinomycetospora sp.
TCGGCGGCATCCTCGCCAACGGGCAGAACGTCGCGTTCCTCGTGGCGCTCGCCTTCGCGGTGGCCGCCTCGGCGAACCTCCCGACGCTGCTCTACTCGCTGTTCTGGCGCCGGTTCAACACCACCGGCGCACTGTGGAGCATCTACGGCGGGCTCGGCCTGTGCATCGTGTTCATCGTGTTCTCGCCGGTGGTCTCGGGCGAGTCCACGTCGATCTTCGGGGAGGGCGTCGACTTCGCGTGGTTCCCGCTCTCGAACCCCGGCATCGTGTCGATCCCGATGTCGTTCCTGCTCGGCGTGGCGGGGACGCTGGTCGGCGCGGACAGCACCCCGCCCGAGGAGCAGGCCGAGCTCGACCGCCGCGCCGCGGAGATGGAGGTCCGCTCGATGACCGGGGCCGGCTCGGCGGCGGAGCAGCAGGTGCCCTCGGCGCGTCAGCACTGACACCGGCACCGGCGCACCGTGTGATCTGATGGAGCCATGACGTCCGAGGTGCCCGCCGTGCCGGTGACCGAGGTGCCCGCGGGGGCGACGCTGCTCGACGTCCGCGAGGACGACGAGTGGGCCGCCGGCCACGCACCCGAGGCGGTCCACGTGCCGTTGTCGCAGTTCCTCGAGCGGCTCGACGAGGTCCCCGACGGGCCGCTCGCGGTGGTGTGCCGGGTGGGTGGGCGCTCGGCGCAGGTCACCGCCTACCTCGTCGGCCAGGGCCGCGAGGCGGTCAACGTGCACGGCGGGATGCTGGCGTGGGAGGCCGCCGGGCGCCCGGTGGTCACCGACGGGCCGGGGCCCGCCCAGGTGGTGTAGCGCCGTGACCTGCCCGCGATGCGGCCGGGAGCAGCCGCCCGGCGAGTCCGTCCGCTTCTGCGTGCACTGCGGGCGCGTGCTCTCCGGGGTGCGCTGGGTGGCGACGACGCCGGACGCCCTGCGTCCCCGGCAGCCCGCGGCGTCCCGCCGTCCCTACGCCGGCCCGCCGCGCTACCGCGAGGTCCCGCGCTGGAGCCTGTGGCCGTGGGCGGCGCGCCCCGAACCGGGTAGTCCCGACGGACCGCTGCCGTCGAGGCCCGCCCCCGACCCGCAGGAGGCGCTGCGCGCGCACGCCGGGTTGCTGCGCCGGCTCGCGGTGACCACCGCCCTGCTCGCCGGCATCTCCGCCGCGGGCGAGGTGTTCCGCTACGTGCTGCTGGTCCTGTCCCGCGACCGGGCCCTGTCGGGCGTGGCGCTGGGGTGGTCGGACGTCCTCGTGACGCTGTTCGGGCTGCTCGCCCCGGTGGCCGGGCTCGCCACCGGGGTGCTCTTCCTGCGCTGGCTGCTCGCCGCGCGCAGCCTCGCCGCCGAGGAGTCCGGCACCCGGCCGTGGCGCTCGACACGGCTGCTGCTGCTCGGCTGCGTCCTGCCGCCGTTCACCCTCACCGTGCCCGGGGCGACGCTCGCCGAGATCGAGCACGCCGCCGGCGGGTCGGACCCCGCCGCCCGTCCGACCCCGTCCCGGCCGGTGCTGGGCTGGTGGGCGAGCTGGGCGACCGGGGTGGTGCTCGGCGTCGTCACCGTGGCGCACGGGTTCGCCACCAGCACCCAGGCCCTCGCCGACGGCGTGCTGCTGCACGCGCTCGTCGACGTGGTCGCGATCGTGACCGCCGTGGCCACCGTGCGGGTCGTCGCGCACCTCACCGAGCTGCTCGCGCCGGTGTTGCGGCCCACCGGGCGGACGTGGGTCGTCCGGGCGGCGACCGTCTGAGCGGCCGGGCCGGCGCCGTCAGGCCCCGCCGAGGGTCGCCACGCCGCCGGCCGAGGGCGGAGCCGTCGGATCGGTCCCGGCGACGGCCGACATCTCGCGGGCGACGAAGTCCTCGACGTGGAACAGGTTGTCGCCCGCGCGGCGCACGATCCGCAGCAGCGTCGTCATGGAGGCGACCTCCTCGACCTGCTCCTTGAGGTACCACTGCATGAACTGCTCGCCGAGGTAGTCGCCCTCGTCGCGGGCGGTCCGGGCCAGCACCGTGATCTGGTCGGTGACGCGCCGCTCCTGATCGAGGACCAGTTCGACGACGTCCTCGACCGACTTGAAGTCGTTGCGGACCTCGTCGGTGCCCGGGACGCGGACGTGCACGTCGTTGTCCAGCAGGTACTGGACCATGCCCATCGCGTGGTTGCGCTCCTCGAGCGCCTGCGCGTAGAAGTGCGCCGCCATCTGGGGCAGGTCCTCGTCGTCGCAGTACACGGCGACGGCGGTGTACTGCTGCGACGCCGTGAACTCGTGGCGGATCTGCTCGCTCAGGAGATCGTGGAACGTCGACGACGAGAGGTCGCTCATACCTGCCGAGTGTAGGTTCCCCGGCCGCCGGCGCCCCGCCGACGGCCGCGGAGGCGGCCGCCGGCGGAGCCCGCGTCAGCGGGTGATCGTGGCTGCCACCGCCGTGTCACCGTCCTTCTTGACGGTGAGCGGGAGCTGGGGCGCCCCGAGGTCCCCACATCCGAGGTTCTGGTAAGAGGCCTGCAGGCGCTGCGCGAGGAACGTGAAGAGGTTGTTCCCCGCCGCGGGGTCCGGCGACGTCGCCGCCGAGAACCGGGCCTGGTCCGCCTTCAGACGTCCGGGGGCCACCGCCACGAGCGAGCGGCAGTACGCGGCGCCGTCCGACGACGCGCCGACCGGCTGGTCGACCCCCTGCCGGTAGAGCGCGTTCTTGGCCCGCGAGGCCTTCCCGTCGACCTGCGACATCGGGTCGTTGGCGGGTACGAGTGCCACCGGGTCGCCCTGGTGCGCGGCGGCCTGCAGCTCGTTGAGCGCGAGCGACGGGACCTGCTTGCCGGGGTCCCCGGCGTCCGGCGCGGTCATCGGTCGGCAGCCGAGCGCCGGGTCGACGAACGCGTCGAGCAGGCCGTTGTCGCTGGCGTTGGTGAGCCGCGTGCCGCCGAGCCCGGTGTTGGCGGCGGTGTCCTGGGCGACGCGACCGTCGCCGAGCACCCGGTAGGACGTGGCGAGGTTGTCGCTCTGGTCCTGGTCGACCACGGAGAAGTCCCGGGTGGTGGGGCAGGGCTGCCCGTCGGCGGCGGTGCCCAGCGCCGGCACGGCGAGCTTCCCCGCCGCGATCGCGCCGTTCGCGGCGCCGAAGAAGGCCGCGCCGTGACAGTCCGCGAACTGGCCGAACGGGGAGCCCGGGACGCCGTTGACGCAGCCACCGTGGTCGCCGCCGAGGGTCAGCGTCGTGCCGTTGAAGCCGAACCAGACCCCGACGACCGCGCCCGCCGGGAGGGCCGGGGTCACCGGCGCCGCGGCCGGCCGCGACCCGTCGTCGATCACGAGCGGGTGGTAGACCGAGAGCGCGCCGGTGGCGGGGTCGAGGACCGTCGCCTCGACGAAGGCGGCCTGGGCGGTGTTCGCCTCGTGGCACGCGCCCTTCCCGTCGCTGCCCTGCAGGCGGTACGGCGTGGCGAGGCCGGCCGCGCTGGTGGGGTTCGGGGGGACCACCAGGGTGCAGTTCGGGTTCGGCTGGTCCTGCTGCTGCGCTCCGTTCTGGTGGTGGTTCTTCTGCTGGTCAGACGGATGCGTGCCGCCCGCTCCGGGGCCGTGACCGGCGCCCGGCGCGGCCGTCGAGGGCGTCGGGGACGCCGCCGTCGTGGCTCCGGCCCCGGGCGTCGTCGCCCCGCCGCCCGGCGTCGGCGAGCCCGACCCGTTGCGTCGGCCCCGACCGGTGATCGCCGCGGTCACCCGTGAGAGGAGCGAGTCGCTGCGTGGTGTCCGTGCGCTGCGTGTCGACGTCGACGAGGTGTCCGATCCGTGGGTCGACGACGCCCAGGCCTGGGCCGCGCCGAGCACCAGCAGGATCGAGAGGGGTACGGCCACCGCCCAGCGGGGGATGCGGCGTCGAACCGTGTGTCTGGCCATGGGTGTCCTTCGTGGGGGG
>NZ_JBVPVA010000048.1:0-5318 GCF_055612215.1 Actinomycetospora sp.
CGCCCTCCGTCGGCTGCGCGACCGGTGGTTCGCGGCCGCCGAGGAGCACGTCGACGCGCTGCTCGCCGCCGCCGGGCCGGGTCCGGTCGAGGTGGACGGCATGGCCGACCTCGCGGAGTCGTTCCCGCTGCGGGTGTTCCCCGACGCGGTCGGCCTCCCGCCCGAGGGCCGCGAGCACCTCCTGCCCTACGGCGACCACGCCTTCAACGCCTTCGGTCCGTCGAACGACCTCGTGGCGAAGGGCCTGCCCCGCATCGGCGAGCACGCGGCGTGGGTGAACGCCCGGTGCGCCCGCGAGGAGCTCGCCGATGACGGCTTCGGCGCGGCGATCTGGGCCGCCGCAGACCGTGGTGACATCACCCCCGAGCAGGCCCCGCTGATCGTGCGGTCCCTGCTCACCGCCGGCGTCGACACGACGGTGCACGGGCTCGGCGCGGTCCTGCGCGCGCTGGCCACCGACCCCGCGGCGTGGGCGGCGCTGCGGGCCCGGCCCGACCTCGCCCGCGTCGCGTTCGACGAGGCCGTCCGCTGGGAGTCCCCGGTGCAGACGTTCTTCCGCACCGCCGAGGTCGACGTCCCGGTCGGCGACACCGTCGTCCCCGAGGGAGCCAAGATCCTGATGTTCCTCGGTGCCGCCAACCGCGACCCCCGCCATTGGACCGACCCCGACCGGTTCGACCTCGGCCGCGACCCCTCGGGCCACGTCGGGTTCGGGATGGGCCTGCACCAGTGCGTCGGCCAGCACGTCGCCCGCCTCGAGGCCGCGGCCCTGCTGGCCGCGCTGGCGGCCCGCGTCGAGCGGATCGAGCCGACCGCGGAGCCGACCCGGCACCTCAACAACACGATGCGGGCCTTCGCGAGCCAGCCGATGCGCCTGCACCGCGCCCGCTAGGCACCCCTCTCCGGACCCGACCCCAGGTCGTCGGCCCGGGCCCGCAGCCAGGCGCCCACCGCCCGCGTCAGGTCCTCGACGCCGTGGGCCGCGCCGACCGCGCGGGTGGGCGACCCGAGGTCGTCGGCGCCGGTGAGGCGGCCCCGCAGCTCGCCGTCCTCGGTCCACACCGCGACCAGCAGGACCGCCCCGGCGCGGTCGGCGTCGGTCACCACACCACCGTCAGCCCGTGGTGCCGTAGATCCCGGGCGGGGTGGAGGCCTCCATGTCGGCCGTCGCCTGGACGAGCTCCATGAGGTCGCTGTCCAGACCCGGGCCGAACTCCTCGGGGCGCTCCACCGCGATCTCCATCGGGGCGCCCTCGGGGGCCTGCTCGGTGGAGAGCTCGGTGCCGTCGTTCGACGGCGAGGCCCCGTGGTAGACCTTGGCGGCCTCGGAGAGCTGGTCGAGGCTGAAGGTGTACTGCTTGCTCTGCAGTCCCTTCTCGAGCAGGGTCGCGACCTCGGGGAACTGCTCGGCGTTCGTCTTCGGGATCGGCAGCAGCTTGTTCCACTGGACCCCGAGGGCCTCGAGGGCCTTCGCGTAGGCGTTCTCGTGGGCCTGGTCGCGCACGATGAGGTAGGCGATCGTCGAGCGCGCGGTCTTGTTGTCCGTCATCTCGTAGAGCCGGCACTTCTGCAGGCGGCCGGTCGACTCGAGCATGAGGTTGTAGAGCAGGTTGAGCGGCAGGTTCCCGCTGTCGTAGACGTACTTGCCGGTCCAGGGGTCGCCCTGCGCGTCCACCGGCAGCGCCCCCTGGGCGCCGACGAGGTAGTGGTGGATGTTGCTCGTGCTCAGCGCGAGCGACAGCGGCGTCGCGCCCCCGGCGCCGGGCTCGTCGATCGGGTCGGAGTTGCTGCCCTGGTAGCGGGGCGAGCCGTCGAGGAGCCGGGCGATCGTGGTCGCGATCAGCTCGACGTGCCCGATCTCCTCGGTGCCGACGCCGTAGAGCAGGTCACGGAAGGGCTTGGCCGTCGGGCCGCGGAAGTTGAAGCTCTGGAACAGGTACTGCATCATCGTGCGCATCTCGCCGAACTGACCGCCCAGCCCCTCCTGCAGGGCGTTCGCGGCCGCCGGATCCGGCTCGTCCGGGACGATCTCGTTGATCAGGCGCTGCACGTGAAGGAACACGGGGTTCGGTCCTCTCCTCGGTCACTGTGGGTCCCACGGGGTCCGTGATCGGATCCGTCGTGGCCCGCAGCGTCGCCGTGGCCCGTGGTCCCGCCGTCGCGCGCGCCGTCACCGGGGCGTCTCCGCGTCCGTCTCCGGTCGCGGGGGACCGTCGATCTCCCTAGCGTGGTCCGGGCGATGACACCGACCGCACCACCGGCCGCCGGGTCGGGCCACCTGGTCCTGCTGGGCCGGTTCGCGTGCCGCGTCGGCGACGACGAGGTGCGCCTCTCACCCACGCTCGAGCGGGTGCTCGCCTTCCTCGCCCTCGCCCGTCGGCGGGTCCGGCGCCAGGAACTGGCGGCCACGCTCTGGCCGGGGCACACCGGCCGCGAGGGCCTGACGCGGCTGCGGACGGTGCTGTGGAAGGTGCCGGACGCCGTGCGCGGCGCCCTCGTGTCCGTGGACGCGGCCAGCGTGGGACTGCACCCGGACGCCGTCGTCGACCTGTACGCCCTCGACGGCGACACCGCCGCCGCCGCGGACGCCGACCTGCTGCCGCGGGGCGAGCTGCTGCCCGGGTGGTCGGAGGGGTGGGTGCTGGTGGAGCGGGAGCGGCACCGTCAGCTGCAACTGCACGCGCTGGAGGACCGCAGCGCCGCGTGCGTCCGGGAGGGCCGGTACGCCGAGGCGCTGCGGTTCGCGCTCGCGGCGGTCGCGCAGGAGCCGCTGCGCGAGAGCGCCCGTCGCCGCCTCGTCGAGGTCCACCTCGCCGAGGGCGACGCCGCGGCGGCGCTGGGGGAGTACGAGGCGTTCCGCCGCCTGCTCGACGCCGAGCTCGGGCTGCCCCCGACGGCGGCCCTGCGCGAACTGGTCCGTCCCCTGCTCGCGGTGGACTAGCGTTCGTGGTGTGCAGCCGGAGCCGCCCGAGACCGGCCAGACGCCGTGGATCCCGACGTGGGGCGAGCGCCTGCGGCGCTCGGTCGCGGGCGAGAACGCCGGCGCCTACGCCCTGATCGCGGCGGCCGTGACCGCGCTGGTCTGGGCCACCGTCGACCCGGGCTCCTACGACGCGCTGTGGGCCATGCCGCTCTCGGTGCAGCTCGACGGGCACGGGCTCGAGCAGGACCTGCGCGAGTGGGTCAACGCCGGACTGATGACGGTGTTCTTCTTCCTGGTCGGGCTCGAGGCCCGCCGCGAGTTCGATCTCGGGGAACTCCGGGAGCGCCCCCGCCTGGTCCTCCCGCTGCTGGCGGGGCTGGTCGGGATGGCCGTCCCGATCGGGCTCTTCGTCGCCCTCACCGCGGGCAGCCCGGCCGCGCACGGGTGGGGCGTGGTCATGTCGACCGACACCGCGCTGGCGCTGGGCCTGCTGACCCTGGTCGGCACGCGCTCGCCGGCGCTGCGCTCGTTCCTGGTCACCGTGCTCGTCGTCGACGACCTCGCCGCCCTGGTGGTCATCGCCGTCGCCTACACCGAGCACGTCCGGCTCGCGCCGATGCTGGCGGCCGCCGCGCTGCTCGGCGTCGTGCTGCTCGTCCGGTCGCTCGGGGTCCGGGCCCTGCCGGTCTACGTGGCGCTCAGCCTCGGGATCTGGGTGGCGATGCTCGCGAGCGGCCTCGACCCGGTCGCCGCGGGGCTGGTGATGGGACTGCTGACCTTCGCCTACCCCGCGCCGCGCGGGGATCTGGAGCGGGCCACCGACCTCGTCCGGGCGTTCCGCGAGCAACCGACCGCGGAGCTGGCGCGGACGGCCACCGTCGGGCTCCGGTCCGCGGTGTCGCCCAACGACCGCCTCCAGCGGGCGGTGAGCCCGTGGGTGGCGTTCCTCGTGGTCCCGCTCTTCGCGCTGGCCAACGCCGGGCTGCCGCTCGACGGCGCCTTCCTCGCCCGGGCCGTGGCCTCGCCGGTGACGTGGGCCGTGCTGGTCGCCTACGTCGTCGGCAAGCCCCTCGGCATCGTGGTCACCTCGGTGGGCCTGACCGCGCTGACCCGCGGCCGGCTGCGACCGCCCGTCGGGTGGGCGGGGGTGCTCGGCGGCGGCACGATCGCGGGCGTCGGGTTCACGGTCGCGCTGTTGATCGCGTCGCTGGCCTTCTCCGGCCCGGAGCTGGGCGAGGTCAAGCTCGGGATCCTCGCGTCGGCCGTGGTCGCGCCGGCCGTCACCTGGCTCGTGTTCCGCGTGCTGGCCCTGATGCCTGACGACCGCCGTCGCCGGGCGCTCCTGGGGACGTCCCCGGTGATCGTCGACCTCGCCGACGACGTCGACCCCGAGCGCGACCACATCCGCGGCCCCCTGGAGGCGCCGGTCACCGTGGTCGAGTACGGCGACTTCGAATGCCCCTACTGCGGGCAGGCCGAGCCGACGGTGCGCGAACTGCTCGCCGAGCGCGGCGACGTCCGCTACGTGTGGCGCCACCTGCCGCTGCGCGACGTGCACCCCCGCGCCGAGATCGCCGCCCGCGCCAGCGAGGCCGCCGCCGCCCAGGGCGCGTTCTGGCCGTTCGTGGACGCGCTGTACGCCGACCAGGGCCGCCTCGACGACCCGCATCTGTGGCAGCACGCGCGCGATCTCGGCCTCGATCTCGCGCGCTTCGACCGCGATCGCCGCGCCGATCGGCCGGCCGCCCGCGTGCGCGAGGACACGCGCGCCGCGCTCGCCGCCGGAGCCACGACGACACCAGCGGTTTTCGCCGCCGGCGCCACCGCCCATTTTGGGGTTCCGGATGCCCAGTGGCTGGCGCGACTGGGCTACGATGAGGCGGTTCGTATACCGAAGCCGAACTAAGACGCAGGTGCGCCGACCAATGACGGGCGCACCCGAACAAAAGGACAACTTCATATGAGTACTGCCGAGACCCGTGTCTCCGTCGAGATCGCTGGATCCGAGATCTCCTTCGAGACCGGCAAGATGGCCAAGCAGGCCTCCGGTTCCGTCGTAGTCCGCCAGGGCGACACCGTGGTGCTGTGCACCGCGACCGCCGGCAACCAGCGCGACGTGGACTTCCTGCCGCTGACCGTGGACGTCGAGGAGCGCATGTACGCCGCGGGCAAGATCCCCGGCTCGTTCTTCCGTCGTGAGGGCCGCCCGGGCGAGCAGGCGATCCTCACGTGCCGCCTCACGGACCGCCCCTTGCGCCCGTCCTTCCCGGAGGGGTTCCGCAACGAGGTGCAGGTGATCTCGACGATCCTCGGTGCCGACCTCGCCAACCCGCACGACATCGCGTCCATCAACGGCGCGTCGGCCGCGCTGATGGTCTCGGGCATCCCGTTCGAC
>NZ_JBVPVA010000135.1:0-4624 GCF_055612215.1 Actinomycetospora sp.
CGCTCACCCCCACCGCCACCGCCGACCGCGTCCGGTGGCAGCTCGAGGGCTGGCTGTCGCGGCGGGGGCCGGAGCGGGGCCACGGGGGCGAGGGGCTCGCGGCCCTGCGGCTGGTGCCGGAGGAGGTCGTCGACGCCGGGCGCCTGCAGCTCGGGCTCTGGGGGGAGACCGGGGTCGCCGACGAGCGGGCCGGCCGCGCACTGGTGCGGGTGCAGGGGCTGCTCGGGCCCGAGGAGGTGCTCACCGGGGTGCCCGGCGGTGGCCGTGGCCCGGCCGAGCGGGTCCGCACCGTGCCGTGGGGGGACGAGCGGACCCCGGCGCTCGACCCGGCGGCCCCGTGGCCGGGGACGCTGCCCGCTCCTTCGCCGTCCACGGTGCCGCCCGCGCCCCTGCCGGCCCGGGTCCTCGACGCCCGGGGGCGGCCGGTCCGGGCGGCCCCGCGCGGCGGGCTCTCCGCGGCCCCGGCGCAGGTGGCCATCGGCGAGGACGCCGGGTCGGCACCGGTGCGGACGTGGGGCGGGCCGTGGCCGGAGGAGGGCCGGTGGTGGGACCCGCGGGCCCCGGCCGGGTGCCTGCGCATCCAGGTGGTGTGCGTCCCCCCGGTCTCCTGGCCGGCCGCGGGGACGACCGGCGATCTCGGCGACGGCCCCCGCGCCGACGGGGGCGACGACCCCGATCCGGCGGCCGACCTGGCCCCCGACCCGGCCTCCTCCTCGGCGGACGCGGTCGGGCTGGCCCTGCTGCTGGTCCTGCGCGACGGCCGCTGGACCGTGGAGGGGATCTACGACTGAACGGCGGCTACGTCCAGTCCGGGCCGTGGATGACCTGCCAGAGGTGGCCGTCCGGGTCGGCGAAGGTCGCGAGGTGGCCCCACGGCTTCGTCACCGGGCGCTCCACCACCGTGGCGCCGGCCGCCTCGGCCCGGGCGAGCACCGCGTCGACCTCGGCGTCGTCCGCGGCCGGGAGGCTCAGCAGACACTCGCTGGTGCCGGGCGCGGCGACCTCGTGGTCACCGGTCACCCACCCGAAGCCGCCGCGGGGGATGAGCATGACGCGCACCCCGTCGGAGACGACGACCTGCAGCGGCTCCGGCACGCCGTCGTCGGCCGGGGGGCCGGGCGCGGCGAACCCGAGGTCGCGGTAGAAGGCGTGCGCCCGGACCCGGTCGTCGGTGGGCAGGGCGAGGATCAGCGGCGCGGTCACGCCGTAGTGGTATCACGACAGGACTACCGAGTCCACGATCAGGACTCGAACCCTCGCCCAGGGTGGATCCCCCGGTCCGGCACCGCGTTGTCGGACCCCGGCGTTACCCTCGTTCATATCGAACACGTGTTCGACCACATGGGCGGGGAGGCCGGGATGGGCTGGGGCAATCCGGCGGTGAGCTGGTCGGAGATGGAGCGGATCCTCGCGGGGCGGCCGCGCTCCGGGCCGGCTCCGGCCCGCGAGGGCGCCCCGGAGGTCGACGGGCCCGGCACGCTCCACCCGGCCGACGTGGGCACCGTGCCGGTCCGGGAGAGCGGGCACCGGGGTCGCCCCTCGCGCGACGTGCCGCACCCCGGGGACGGGGGCGACTCGCCGGCCTGGAGCCGTACGCGCGCGCCCTACCGGCCACCGTCCGACGCGGTGACGGCGGGCGCCACGCCGACGCCCGTCCCGTTCGCCGAGCTGCACACGCACTCCACCTACAGCTTCCTCGACGGCGCGAGCCAGCCCGAGGAGCTCGTCGAGGAGGCCCATCGGCTCGGCCTGGAGTCGATCGCGCTCACCGATCACGACGGCATGTACGGGGTGGTCCGCTTCGCGGAGGCCGCGCAGGAGCTCGGGGTGCGCACGGTCTTCGGTGCCGAGCTCTCGCTGGGCCTGTCCGCCCCGCAGAACGGGGTGGCCGATCCCGAGGGGGAGCACCTGCTGGTGCTCGCGCGCGACCCGGCGGGGTACCGGGCGATCTCACGGGCGATCACCGAGGCCGCGATGGACCCGACGGCGGAGAAGGGCCGCCCGGTGCACGATCTCGAGCGCGTCGCGGCAACGCTGCGCGACCGGGTCGTCGTACTCACCGGCTGCCGCAAGGGCCACGTCCGCCGGGCTCTCGAGGCCGGTGGCCCGGACGCGGCGGCCCGGGCCCTGGACCACCTGGTGGGGATGTTCGGGGCGGAGTCGGTGGCCGTCGAGCTGACCGACCACGGGCTGCCCGTCGACGTCGAGCGCAACGACCTGCTCGCCGAGCTCGCGGCCCGCGCCGGCCTGGCCACGGTGGCAAGCACCGCCGCGCACTACGCCACGCCGGACCGGGCCCGGATCGCCGCCGCGCTCGGGGCGGTCCGGGCGCGGCGCAGCCTCGACGAGGCCGAGGGCTGGCTGCCGCCGGGCACCGCGCACCTGCGCTCCGGGGCGGAGATGGCCGCCCGGTTCGCCCGCCACCCCGAGGCGGTCACGCACGCGGCGGTGCTCGGGCGGGAGTGCGCCTTCGAGCTGTCGCTGCTCACGCCCGAGCTGCCGCCGTTCGACGTCCCGCCGGGGGAGACCGAGGCGAGCTGGCTGCGCCACCTCACCGACCACGGGGCGCGCAAGCGCTACGGCAGCCGGGCGGACAACCCGCGGGCCTGGGAGGTGATCGACCACGAGATGGCGATCATCGAGGGGCAGGGCTTCCCGGGCTACTTCCTCATCGTCGCCGACATCGTGGACTTCTGCCGCCGGGCGAACATCTACTGCCAGGGCCGCGGTTCGGCCGCGAACTCGGCGGTCTGCTTCGCCCTGGAGATCACCCACGTCGACGCGGTGAAGATGGACCTGCTCTTCGAACGGTTCCTCTCCCCGGAGCGCGACGGCTACCCCGACATCGACCTGGACATCGAGTCCGACCGGCGTGAGGAGGCCATCCAGTACGTCTACGAGCGCTACGGCCGGGACCGGGCGGCGCAGGTCGCGAACGTGATCACCTACCGGCCGCGCTCGGCGGTCCGCGACGCCGCCCGCGCGCTCGGCTTCGCGCAGGGCCAGCAGGACGCGTGGAGCAAGCACATCGACCGGTGGGGTCCCGGGGCGGATCTGGGCGACCAGGTGCCGGGGATGCCGCGGGCGGTGGCCACGCTCGCGGAGGAGATCGCGGGCTTCCCCCGCCACCTCGGCATCCACTCCGGGGGGATGGTCATCTGTGACCGGCCGGTCGACCAGGTGGTGCCGGTGGAGTGGGCGCGGATGAAGGACCGCAGCGTCATCCAGTGGGACAAGGACGACGCGGCCGCGGTCGGCCTGGTGAAGTTCGACCTGCTCGGGCTGGGCATGCTCTCGGTGCTGCACTACGCGAGCGACTACGTGGCGGCCCACCACGGCCGCCGGTTCGAGCTCCACGACCTGCAGCCCGAGGACCCGGAGGTCTTCGCGATGCTGGCGCGGGGCGACTCGGTGGGCGTCTTCCAGGTGGAGTCCCGCGCCCAGATGGCCACGCTGCCGCGGTTGAAGCCGCGGGAGTTCTACGACCTGGTCGTCGAGGTGGCACTCATCCGCCCCGGGCCGATCCAGGGCGGCTCGGTGCACCCGTACATCCGGCGGCGCAACAACCAGGAACGGGTCGTCTACGACCACCCGCTCTGCGAGCCGGCGCTGCGCAAGACCCTCGGGGTGCCGCTGTTCCAGGAGCAGCTCATGCAGCTGGCCACCGACGTCGCCGGGTTCAGTGCCGCCGAGGCCGACGAGCTGCGCCGGGCGCTGTCGGCGAAGCGGTCCGAGGAACGGCTCGAGCGGCTGCGCGAGCGGTTCTACGCGGGGATGGCGGCCAACCAGATCACCGGGGAGCTGGCCGACCGGATCTTCGCCAAGACCAAGGCGTTCGCGAACTTCGGCTTCCCGGAGAGCCACTCGATCAGCTTCGCGTCGTTGGTCTACGTCTCGGCGTGGTTCAAGCGCTACTTCCCGGCGGCGTTCTGCGCGGCGCTGCTGCGCGCCCAGCCGATGGGCTTCTACTCCCCGCAGAGCCTGGTCGCCGACGCGCGCCGCCACGGCGTGGTGGTCCTCGGTCCGGACGTCGGGCGCAGCCGGGCCGAGCCCGAGCTGGAGCCGCATCCCGACAGCGAGGGCGGGGTGGCGGTCCGGCTCGGGCTCGCCGGGGTGCGGGGCCTCGGTGACGAGGTCGCGCAGCGGATCGTGGCGGCGCGGGAGACGCACGGCCCCTTCACCGGGGCGGCGGACCTGGCGCGCCGGGCGGACCTCACCACCGCGCACCTGGAGGCCCTGGCCACCGGCGGCGCGCTGGGCTGTTTCGGCCTCGAGCGGCGCGAGGCGCTCTGGGCGGCGGGCGCGGCGGCGGCGGGCACGGCGGTGACGCGGGCGGGTGTGCGCCACGACCGGCTCCCGGAGACCGCGGTCGGGCTCGACGCCCCGGCGCTGCCGGGGATGTCGGCGGTGGAGCTCACCATCGCGGACGTGTGGGCGACGGGGATGACCCCCGACGGCCATCCGGTCTCGCACCTGCGGGCGGCGCTCGAGGAGCGGGGCGCGTTCTCGGTGGCCGGGGTCGCGGCGGTGGCGGAGGGGGAGCGCATCGAGGTCGGCGGGGTGGTCACCCACCGGCAGCGTCCCGCGACCGCGGGCGGGACGACGTTCCTCAACCTCGAGGACG
>NZ_JBVPVA010000182.1:0-4188 GCF_055612215.1 Actinomycetospora sp.
CTGGCGCACGCCCTCCAGGGCGATGCCCAGCGACTCGAGGGCCTTGGCGGCGACGCCTTCGCCCTCGTGGATCAGCCCGAGCAGGATGTGCTCGGTCCCGATGTAGTTGTGGTTGAGCATCCTGGCCTCTTCTTGGGCCAGGACGACCACCCGCCTCGCGCGGTCGGTGAACCTCTCGAACATTCGTCACTCCTGACTGCTGCGCCGGCGGACTCCCGCACACCGCCCCGCCGTTGCCGACGTGGCCCGCACGGACCCTGGCTGGTGCCCCCGCGACCCGGGCGCACCCGGAGCGCGTTGACTCGACACCGTACGACCATCGTAGTCGTCGTGGGCACCGCGACCGGGTGTCGCCGGTTGCAGCACCGTGACGGCGACCACGTGGATCACCGGTGAACGCACGTGGTCGGGGTGCGCTGGCGCCCACCCCGCACGGTCACCCGCTGGTCACCGCGTCGTGACCAACGATGCCGCGTCGAGCGCTGTTCCGTCACGGTGTTCGCGGACGGAGAACGCCCGGATCGGGTGGACGGTCGGAGGGCGGCCCGACGGGCGGCAGATCGTGCCGATCGGCGACGACGGCGTCACGCCGGCCCGCCGTCGGGCAGCGGCCCGGACAGGTGCAGTCCGCCGACCCGCCAGTCGCCGTCCTCGCGCCGCGCGACCAGGGTGAACCGGAACCGGCCGTCGGCGCGGTGCTCCCGGTAGCTCGCCCGCTGGTCCTGGATCCCGACGACGAGCGCGGTGTCGCCGTGCTCGCGGACCGAGCCGACCTCGAGCGTCAGCGACTCCGTCCGCAGTCCCCCGGCGTGCCGGCTGCGCCAGGCCGCCGCGTCGAGGACGAACCCGACGGGGCCGACGGCGAGGAAGTCCTCGGTGACGAGCTCCGCGGTCGCGGCGTCGTCACCCGAGGCCTCCGCGGCCTCCCAGCGACGGACGAGCGACTCGACGGGGCTCACCGGGCCACCTCCGACTCGCGCACCACGCCGGCCCCGCCGGACGCATCGGCCGCGCCGGCCCCGCCGACCCGCCGTCGCGTCACCGGCAGGACGGCACTCGCCCACACCAGCCACGCCAGCCCGCCGAAGCGGACGACCGGGAGCAGGAACGACAGCGCGGGCAGCACGAGCGACAGCACCGCCACCACGGCCGCGCCGGCCAGCACGAGCCCGACGACGGCGAGGGCACGCGGGCCGATCCGCCCCAGCAGCGTCGGGACCGCGACGCCCGCGATCAGCAGACCGAAGGCGACGACGAAGCCGGGGCCGCCCGCGGCGAACGCCAGCTCGGTCAGGGCGACGACGCCGCCGGTCGCGTCGGGCGCGAGGGCCGCGGTCGCGGCGGCCGCCCACCCCGCGGCACCGGAGAGCGCGAGCATCCCCGCGGCGAGCAGCCCGCCGGCCAGGCCGAGCGTCGGGCCGGCCACGCGCAGGCCGAGCCGATGGAGGCGGTGGTGGACGGTCGCGACCCAGACCGCGAACGGCACGGCCGAGGCGAGCAGGAGGGTCGCGGCGAGCTCCGCGGTCGTCGTGTGGTCGCGCAGCAGGGCGAGCGTCGTCGCCGGGTCCGCGCCGGGGCGGGTCCCGACCTGGAGGACGAGCGTCGCCAGCGTCAGCGCCGCCCAGGCCAGGCCGGGGGCGAGCAGGGGCGGCCCGCCGCGGCGGGCGTGGGTACCGGGGTCGGTCATCGTCGTTCCTTCGTATCGAGGATCGTTACAACTATGAACGATTAACCCTCAGGCACGGTATGTCAACCGCTACCATCCGGTTCCGTGGACGACCGAGGCCCGACCGGGGCCGCCTTCCTGCTGACCCAGCTCGGCACGCACGCCGCCCGGCGCTTCGGCGAGCGGGTCGCCGCGCTGGACCTGACGCCGCCGCAGGCCGGCCTGATCCGGGCGGTCGCGCAGGAGGGCGGGCGCAGCCAGCAGGCCCTCGCCGCCCAGCTGGGTACGCCCGCCACCCGCCTCGTCGCGCTCGTCGACGCACTGGAGGAGCGCGGCGTGCTCGAGCGGCGCCGCAACCCCGACGACCGACGGCTGTACGCGGTCCACCTCACCCGGGCGGGGGAGGCGCTGCACGACGACCTCGGCCGCGTCGCCGCCGAACACGAGGACGCCGTCCTGGCGACGCTGGCGCCCGCGGAGCGCCGCACCCTCGCCGAGCTGCTCGGCCGCGTCGCCGCCGCCGAGGGCCTGACCCCCGGGGTCCACCCCGGCTACCGTGATCTCCCGGCCGACGACCGCGGAGCCCAGGGGGTGCCCCCGTGCGCGACATGACGATCTTCTCCGGCTCGGCGCACCCCGAGCTCGCGGCGGCGATCTGTCGCGAGCTCGAGGTCCCGCTCTCGCCCTCGCGGCTCACCCGCTTCACGAACGACTGCCTCGAGGTCCAGCTGCAGGCGAACTGCCGCGAGCGGGACGTGTTCCTCGTCCAGCCGCTCGTCCCGCCGGTGCAGGAGCACCTCGTCGAGCTGCTGCTGATGACCGACGCGGCCCGGGGCGCGTCGGCCGCGCGGATCACCGTCGTCATGCCGCACTACGCCTACGCGCGGTCCGACAAGAAGGACGCCCCGCGGATCTCGATCGGCGGGCGGCTCGTGGCCGACCAGATCGTCGCGGCCGGCGCGGACCGCGTGCTCACCATGACGCTGCACTCGCCGCAGGTCCACGGTTTCTTCTCGGTGCCGGTGGACCACCTGCACGCGCTCCGCGAACTGGCGGCGCACCTGCGCGGGCTGGACCTGTCGAACGCCGTCGTGATCTCACCCGACCTCGGCAACGCCAAGGAGGCGAGCCGGTTCGCCCGCATCCTCGGGACCCCGGGTCACCCCGTGCCGGTCGCGGCGGCGGCCAAGCAGCGGATGCCGGACGACAAGGTCGAGATCTCCTCGATCATCGGCGACGTGCGGGGCCGCGACGTGATCGTCCTCGACGACGAGATCGCGCGCGGCTCGACGATCATCGAACTGCTCGACCGGCTCGAGGAGTACGACGTCGCCTCGGTGCGGGTCGCCTGCACCCACGGGCTGTTCACCGAGGGGGCGCTGAAGCGGATCGCCGAGCGCGACGAGGTCACCGAGATCTTCTGCACCGACACCGTGCCCCCGCCCGGCGGCGGCGACCACGAGAAGTTCACGGTCGTCTCGGTCGCGCCGGCGCTCGCCGAGGCGATGCGCCGGATCCACGACGGCGAGTCGGTGAGCGCGCTGTTCGACACGTAGGTGCGCTTCGCGCCCGTGAGCACTTTCGGGGCCTTATGACCCCGGAAAGTGCTCACGGGCGCGGAGCGCACCTAACACTCGTGCACCCGGAACGTCGGGTCCTTGGAGGGCAGCGCCCGGCAGTGCTGGTCCACCCACACCAGCCGCGGGTCGGTGCTCGGGAACGAGAGCACGGTGTGGAACCGGCCCGCGGCGACGTCGGCGCGGAGCTGGTCCAGCGTCGGCGAGGGACCGGTCCCGGTGAACCCGCCGATCGGGAGGACCTCGTCCCCGGTGGGGTAGGCGAAGACCGACGCGACCGCCGAGGACTGGACCGCCATCAGGTCCGGCGTCCCGCCGCGGGCACGCTCCAGGCCGGGCAGCGTGGCCGCCGCGACTCGGGGCGCCGCGACGAGCAGGACCCGGACCGCCCGGACCTCCCGGGCGGTCTCGAACGGCGTGTCGAACGCCCCGCCCCCGAGGGCGAGCAGCCACGCCGTGGCCGCGACCGGCAGGACCAGCACCGCCACCAACCCGACGACGAGCGCGCCCCGTCGGGCCGCCGCCACCAGACCCACCGCGACGAGCCCGAGCACGACGGCCACGACGACCGGGGTGATCAGCGGACGTTCCGACCCCAGCACCAGGACCGCCCCGTAGGCGACGGTCCCGACGACGGCGAGGGCGGTCACCACCCGTGCCCCGGCCGTCCCGCGCACGTCCCGGACGTGGACGAACGCCACCCCGAGCGCGCCCGCGATCGCGGGCGCGTGCGTCGCCCCGTAGTAGACGTTGACCACCGCGCCGGCGGTGAACGCGACGCCGTACGCGAGCAGCCAGAGCCCGAAGAGCAGGTAGGCCGCCCGCCGCGGGTCGGTGCGCGGGGCGGCGCGCAGCGCCCAGAGCCCGACCACGACGGCGAGCACCGCCGCGGGCAGGAGCCAGCCCGTGGACCGCGCGAGGGCGCCGACGACCAGCCGGTCCCAC
>NZ_JBVPVA010000241.1:0-1435 GCF_055612215.1 Actinomycetospora sp.
ATCGGCACGCTGTCACGACGGGAAACCGAGATCGCCGCCCTCGTGGCCGACGGCATCAGCAATCGCGAGATCGCATCACGGCTCCATCTCTCGGAGCGGACCGTCGAGAACCACGTCCGACACATCATGCAGAAGGTCGACAAGACCTCGCGCGCCGGCGTGGCGACCTGGTACCTCCGAGAGCGCAGCCGCAGCCGGTCCGAACGCGAGCCATCCGACCGCGTCGTCGACTGACCGCGCCCAGGCGGCCTGGACCGGCAAGTTCAGCCCGACCGATCTCCCCCGGCCGCCGCGACCCGGCGGGGGGCTGAGCGCCGGCTCGGCGAGGTCCGGGTCCTCGCTGCGGACACCTAGCGTCGATCGTCCGGTCACGGGCGACCGGACGTGCAGGGTCTGCCGGTCAGCGGAGGTGTTGGTCGAACCAGGTCATCGTTCGCTGGTAGGCCTGTGTCGCCCCGGGAAGGCTGAACCGTGCCCCGGTGTCGTTGAAGAAGGCGTGGTCCACGCCGGGGATCACGACCATCTCGTGGGTGACCCTGGCCGCGGTCAGTGCCTGGTCCAGGGGTTCGATCCCGGCATCGACCCGCTTGTCCAGGCCGGCGAAGATCCCGAGCACCGCCGCCCTGGTACCGGTGAAGTTCGGGGTTGCCGGCGCCGGGCCGTAGAAGGGGACCGCTGCCCGCAGCGTCGGGGCGCCGGCCTCGAGCAGACGCCAGAGCAGTCCGCCGCCGAAGCAGAAGCCGATCACGCCCAGCGGCGCGCCGGGGTTACGGCGAGCCAACTCGTCGACGCTGCGCTGCAGGTCGGCCACCAGGTCTGCCTCGGGCGCCGCGGCCAGAGCAGCTGTCGCGTTCGGAACCGCGGCGGTTCCCCCGGCCCGGGACAGCAGGTCAGGTGCCAACGCGTTGTATCCGTCTCCGGCGAGTCGCCCGCTGACGGCCCTGATGTGGTTGGTCAGCCCGGTGTTCTCGTGGATCACCAGGAGCGCCCCGCGCGGGGTGGTGGCCGTCGCGTAGGCACCCGAGATCGTCCCCGCCGGCCCGGGATAGGTCACGGGTGCCGCGCGGGCGAGTGAGGCCGAGACGTCGTAGCCGGCCTGGCCGGGCGCGGCGGGTCCGGTGGGTGACGGCGGCGGCATCGACGACCCGGAACTGCAGGCCGCCAGCAGCGAGGACGCGGCCGCAGCCGAGAGCCCCAGCAGTCCGAGCCGACGGATCGCCTCGCGGCGCGAGAGCAGTCCGTCGGCCTGGTCGAGGGCGATCTCCGTGGCCAGGTAGTCCCCCATCGCCATGCCGCGAACCCTAGAGGTCCCGTCCCGGACTCAGAGGCAGGCCACGTGTCGCCACGTCACCGCGGCGGAATCGACGAGTATCACCGTCCCGTCGACGTGAGTTCTGCCCGGGTCGGTCGTGGTGGGGAGCGGGCTGTTCGCCCC
>NZ_JBVPVA010000302.1:0-3354 GCF_055612215.1 Actinomycetospora sp.
CCACCACATCATCCACTGGGCCGACGGCGGCCAGACCTGCCTGTCCAACTGCGTGCTGCTCTGTAGCTATCACCACCAGCTGATCCACCACACCGGCTGGGACGTCCACATGATCGACGGACTGCCCTTCTTCACCCCACCGGCCTGGCTCGACCCCCTGCGAAGACCACGCCACAACCGACCCTGGCACGACCACCACGCCGCCTGACGCGTGCCGGGAGCGCACCGGAGGCGGAGTCGCGCGCACCGGGCTGTCCCGCCACGCTCGAGGACGTGATCCAGCACGAGGTCCGCGTCCACCCCTCGACGGACCGCCTCCAGCGCACCGAACAGCTCGCGTGGAAGCTCGCGGAGGTCGCCGCGGACCCGGTGGAGCCCGGGCCCGACGTCGTCGGGATGGTCGTGAACCGGGTGGTCGACGACGTTGCGGTCGCGACGGCGGCCCTCGCCCGGCACGCCCCGACCACCGCCCGGGCCCAGGCGCGGCGGCACCCGGCATGCGGTCGAGGAGCGACGGTGCTGGGGCTGGCGCCGGGGGACCGGGTCTCGCCGGAGTGGGCCGCGTGGGCCAACGGCACGGCGGTGCGCGAGCTGGACTTCCACGACACGTTCCTGGCCGCCGACTACGCCCACCCCGGCGACACGATCCCGCCGCTGCTGGCCGTCGCTCAGCACACCGGGGCGACGGGGGCGGCGCTCGTGCGCGCGGTCGTCACCGCCTACGAGGTCCAGGTGGCGCTGGTCCGCGGGATCTGCCTGCACGCCCACCGGATCGACCACGTCGCGCACCTCGGCCCGGCGGTCGCGGCCGGACTGGGCACGCTGCTCGACCTCGACCCCGCGACGACGTACGCGGCGATCGGGCAGGCGCTGCACACCACCACCGCCACCCGCCAGTCCCGCAAGGGCGCGATCTCGTCCTGGAAGGCCTTCGCGCCGGCCTTCGCCGGGAAGGTCGCGATCGAGGCGGTCGACCGCGCGATGCGCGGGGAGGGCGCCCCCAACCCGATCTACGAGGGCGAGGACGGCGTGCTCGCGTGGCTGCTCGACGGGCCGGCGGCGCGGTACACGGTGTCGCTGCCCGGGCCGGGAGAGCCGCGGCGCGCGATCCTCGACACCTACACCAAGGAGTACTCGGCGGAGTACCAGAGCCAGGCGATCATCGACCTGGCCCGGCGGCTGCGCGACCGTCTACCCGACCTCGCGCGGGTCACCGACGTGCTCCTCGAGACCAGCCACCACACCCACCACGTGATCGGGTCCGGGGCGAACGACCCGCAGAAGTACGACCCGGACGCCAGCCGCGAGACCCTCGACCACTCGGTGCCCTACATCCTCGCGGTGGCCCTCGAGGAGGGGCAGTGGCACCACGAGCGCTCCTACACCGCCGAACGCGCCCACCGGCCCGGGACGGTCGCGCTCTGGCGGCGGATCCGCACCGTCGAGGACCCGCGGTGGACGGCGGCCTACCACCGCCCCGAGCCGGAGTTCGGGGGCCGCGTCACGATCACCCTCGACGACGGGTCGACGGTCGCCGACGAGCTCGCCGTCGCCGACGCGCACCCCCGCGGGGCCCGGCCCTTCGGGCACGACGCGTACGTCGCGAAGTTCCGGACGCTCGCCGACGGCGTGCTCGAGGCCGCCGAGCAGGACCGGTTCCTCGACCTCGCCGCGCGGCTGCCCGTGCTGGACCCCGCGGAGCTCGGCGCGCTCACGGTCACCGCGGCGGATCTGCCCGACGGAGCCCCCGGCCTCTTCTGAGCGCGCGACAGAGCGGCGAGCGTCGACAGATCGCGAGATCGCGATCTCCGGTTTCCCCCGCCGCGGACCCGGGGCACACCCCACCGAGCCGAGCGGTGCGAGCCGATGGGGCCGCACCGAGTTGCCACTGTCTACCTACTGCCTCACGTGGCAACGACGTGTCGCGGTGCCGAGACCGAGGAGGACGCGAGCGATGGCGGAGTACACGCTGCCCGATCTGCCCTACGACTACGGGGCCCTCGAGCCCCACATCTCGGGCAAGATCATGGAGCTGCACCACGACAAGCACCACAACACGTACGTCACGGGGCTGAACAGCGCGATCGACGCCCTCGCGGAGGCCCGCGAGAAGGACACGATCGGCACCACGGCCCTGTTGTGGGAGAAGAACCTCGCCTTCAACTACGGCGGGCACATCAACCACACGTTCTTCTGGCAGAACCTCTCCCCGGACGGCGGCGACAAGCCGACGGGCGAGCTGGCCTCTGCGATCGACCGCGACTTCGGGTCGTTCGACCTCTTCCAGAAGCACTTCACGGCCGTCGCCACCACCATCCAGGGCTCCGGCTGGTCGATCCTGGGCTTCGACACGCTCGCCCAGAAGCTGCGCATCTTCCAGCTCTACGACCAGCAGGCGAACGTCCCGCTCGGGATCATCCCGGTGGTCATGCTCGACATGTGGGAGCACGCCTTCTACCTGGACAACCTCAACGTGAAGCCGGACTACGTGAAGGCCTGGTGGAACGTCGTCAACTGGGCCGACGCCGCGAAGCGCTTCGAGGCGGCCCAGGGGTCCAGCCTGGTCTGACCCTCCGATCGCGCGCGGTGATCGCTCCGACCAGCTCGTTCGCCGCGCTCGCCGACGACCCCCGGGGACACCTCTCGTCTCCCCGGGGGTCGTCGTGCGTCCGGATCGCGGTTGATCGGTGTGCCGACGGGGACCCGGAGTGGGACAGTGTTCCTAGGAGGTGATGCCGTGAGCCGGCGTCACGACGACGACCCCATCCTCATCACCGAGGCGCAGGTCTCGTTCGACGACGAGTTCGCCATCCGCAAGCGGCGATACTCGATCATCATGGCGTGCCGCATCCCGTGCCTCGTGCTGGCGGCGGTGTCCTACATGGCCTTCGGGAGCGCGCTCGTCGCGGTGCTCCTGATCGTGCTGTCGGTCCCGTTGCCGTGGGTCGCGGTGCTGATCGCCAACGACCGCCTGCCCAAGAAGGCCGGCAAGGTCAACCGCTACCAGCCGAACCGGCGGGCGGTGACGAAGGTGTCCGACGCGCAGATCATCGAGGCCTCCGAGATCCTCGAGGCGCGCACGCACCGGACGGACGGGCCGCGCCAGGAGCAGCAGGACGACGCGCAGCACGACCCGCCGCGGACCGGGACCAGCGGCTGACCCGGATCCGGGAGCCGTGACGCCGGCCGGTTCCGCGTGGGGCATCATGGAGTCATGAGCCAGACCGCGGTGCTTCCCGACGTCCGCCCGGAGGGCACGGACCGCACGAACGACGACGACCCGAAGGTCTTCCACTACGTCCGCAAGGACAAGGTGGCCGAGAGCGCCGTCATGGGCTCGATGGTCGTCGCCCT
>NZ_JBVPVA010000310.1:0-9737 GCF_055612215.1 Actinomycetospora sp.
CCACCACATCATCCACTGGGCCGACGGCGGCCAGACCTGCCTGTCCAACTGCGTGCTGCTCTGTAGCTATCACCACCAGCTGATCCACCACACCGGCTGGGACGTCCACATGATCGACGGACTGCCCTTCTTCACCCCACCAGCCTGGCTCGACCCCCTCCGAAGACCACGCCACAACCGACCCTGGCACGACCACCACGCCGCCTGACCCAGCTGGCATCAGCGCGCGCGCCGACGGCAGGATCGCCCCATGCCGAGCTTCCCGAGCACCTTCCTGTGGGGAAGTAGCACAGCAGCGCACCAGGTCGAGGGCGGCAACCACAACAACGACTGGTGGGAGTGGGAGCACGACCCGGCCTCCCCGACCGTCGAGTCCTCGGGCGACGCGATCGACCACCTGCGCCGCTACGACGAGGACTTCGCGCTGCTCGCGTCGCTGGGGCAGAACGCGCACCGGCTCTCGCTCGAGTGGTCGCGCATCGAGCCCGCTCCGGGCGAGTTCTCCCGCGTGGCGCTCGACCACTACGCGCGGGTGCTGGACAGCCTCGCGGGGCACGGGCTGACGGGGTTCGTGACGCTGTACCACTTCACGCTGCCGCGGTGGTTCGCGGCGCGGGGCGGGTGGCTCGCCGACGACGCACTCGAACTGTTCGGCCGCTTCGTCGAGCGGGTGGCCGCCGAGCTCGGGGACCGGATGCCGTACGCCTGCACGGTCAACGAGCCGCAGATCGTCGCGCTCGGGAGCTACCTCAACGGCGAGTTCCCGCCCGGGCACCAGGACGTGGGCGAGGCCATCTCCGTCAACGCGACGCTCGCGCAGGCCCATCGCACAGCCGTCGCGGCCCTGCGCGCCGGGCGCGGCACGCCGAGCATCGGGACGTGCCTGCACCTGCCCCACGTCGAGGCGCTCCGTCCGGGCGACGAGGCCGACGAGGGCGCCGCCGCCATGGCGCGGGCCGTCATGGTCGACCACCACCTCGACGACCTGCGGGCCGGCGGCGACGTCGGCGACTGGGTCGGGCTGCAGTACTACACGCGGACCCGCATCGACGCCTCCGGCGGCGGCCTCGACACCGCGCCCCCACCCGAGGGCGTCGAGACCACGCTCATGGGCTGGGAGGTGCACCCGGCCGGGTTCGGCACGATGCTGCGCCGGATCGCCGAGCCCGGGCTGCCCGTCGTCGTCACCGAGAACGGGATCGCCACCGCCGACGACGCGCAGCGCGTGCGCTACCTGGAGAGCCACCTCGCCGAGGTCGAGCAGGTGCTCGCGGAGGGCGTGGACGTCCGCGGCTACCTCTACTGGTCCTCGTTCGACAACTTCGAATGGGCCCGGGGCTACGCCCCGACCTTCGGGCTCGTCGGGGTGGACCGGGCCGACGGGTTCCGCCGCATCCCGCGCCGGAGCGCGCACCTGTTCGGCGAGGTCGCCCGCCGCGGGGACCTCACGCCGCTGCGCGAGGCGACGGGGCCGCACCCGTCCTGATCCGCCGCCTGGGCCACGCGAGGTCGGCGTTCCCTCCCGCGCACGCACCGGGTAGCACCGGACATGAGCGATAACCGACCACTGGCCCTGGTGACGGGCGCGTCCCACGGGATCGGCGCGGAGCTGGCCCGGGTGTTCGCCGAGCACGGACACGATCTGATCGTCACCGCCGAGGACGCCGCGATCGGCGAGGTCGCGGAGCGGATGCGCCGGCACGGGGGCTCGGCGCAGGCGGTGCAGACGGACCTCTCCGACCCGAAGGGCGTCGAGGAGCTCGACCAGGCGATCGCCGCGACCGGCCGCCCGCTGGCCGCCGCGGCGCTCAACGCGGGCGTCGGCAGCGGCGGCTCGTTCGTCGGGTCGAAGCTCGCCGATGAGCTGCGCCTGATCGACCTCAACGTCCGCTCGACGGTCGACCTCGCCCACCGGGTGCTCGGCCCGATGGTGGCGCGGGGTCACGGCCGCGTCCTGGTCACGTCCTCGATCGCCTCGACCATGCCCGGCTCCTACCAGGCCGTCTACAACGCCTCGAAGTCGTTCGTGCAGTCCTTCACCGAGGCCGTCAACGACGAGCTCCGCGGCACCGGGGTCTCGATGACCTCGCTGATGCCGGGCCCCACCGCCACCGACTTCTTCCGCCGCGCGGGGAGCCTCTCCGAGAGCATCATGGGCCGCATGCCGAAGGACGACCCGGCCAAGGTCGCCCGTCAGGGCTACGACGCCCTCATGGCCGGACGCACCGCCGTCGTCGGCGGATCGCCGATGGTGCAGGCTCAGGCCGCTGTCGCAGGGGTCCTGCCCGACCAGGTCAAGGCCTTCGCGCACCGGCTGATCGCCCGGCCACGCGGCTGAGCGACCGCGCAGCGAGGAGATCCAGGAGGTCGTCGTGGAACCCGAGGTCGGACGGGACGTGCGGACCGACGCGGAGTCGGTGTGGGAGGTACTGGCCGACGGCTGGGCCTATCCGCTCTGGGTCGTCGGCGCCACGCACATGCGCGACGTGGACGACGACTGGCCCGCCGTCGGATCGCAGCTGCACCACAGCGTCGGGATCTGGCCCTTCCAGCTCGACGACCACACCGAGGTCGTCGACGTGGACCCGGGCCGGCGGCTCGTGCTCCGGGCCCGGGCCTGGATCGCCGGCGGCGCCCACGTCCAGCTGACGATCGAGCCGCGCGGACCGGCCGACTGCCACGTCCGGCTGCGCGAGGTGGCCGCGGAGGGGATCGGCCGCTTCATCCCGGGCTGGGTGCAGGCCCCCGCCATCACGCCCCGCAACGTCGAGACCCTCAGCCGCCTCGCGGACGTGGCCGAGCACCGGCGCCGTTCGTGAGCACCTCGCACCCGCAGCAGTGGGCCATCGTCACCGACGACCACCGTCCCGACCCCGCGGTGGTCGCGGCCCTCGGCACGTTCCCGACCACGCAGCTCGCGGACTGCGGCGGCCCGGTCGCGATCGTCGGACCCGGGATCGCCCGACGGGCCGGCGGGCGCGAGTTCTGCGGGCCCGCGCTGACCGTGTGGACCAAGCCCGGCGACATCCTCTACGTGCTCAAGGCGCCCGACCTCGCCCGTGCCGGTGACGTGCTCGTCGTCGACAGCGGTGGGCGCACCGATGCCGCTGTCCTGGGCGACATCGTCTCCGGCGTGCTGGACCGGGCCGGCGTCGTCGGGACCGTCGTGGACGGCGCGATCCGCGACGTCGACGGTATCGACGAGGTGGGCACACCGACGTTCGCCCGTGACGTCCACCCCGCGACCGGCTCCAAGGACGGTCCGGGCGCGATCAACGTGACGGTGCAGATCGGCGGTGTGGTCGTGCGCCCCGGGGACGTGGTGCGCGGCGACGCCAGCGGCATCGTCGTCGTCCCGCGGGAGCACGTCGACGAGGTGGTGGCGCTGACACGCGCGGTCGACGACCGCGAGTCCGGCTGGCTGAAGGCCGTCCGCGAGGGCGGGTCGCTCGCCGCGGCGACCGGGATCGACGACGTCATCCGGGAGAAGCAGCGGGGCGGCGGCGTCGAACTGCCCTGAGCGGACCGCCTAGAAGTCGCGCGCGACCTCACCGGGCATCCCCTGGGTCACCTTGCGCAGCTGGACGCGGCGGACCAACCGGATCGCGGGTCGGATGCCGAGCTGCACGCTCCCGATGACGAAGAGCGTCACCCCGAGGTTGAACAGCTCCTCGAAGTAGAACGCCACGCTGCCGATCGTGAAGAACAGCGCGATGCCGATCTCGTTCGCGATGCTGATCAGCTCGAAGCGATGCCGCAGGACGATCTCCCGATCGCCGAGCGTCAACGTGACGTTGCCGCCACCGCCCTCCTGGGGTCCGTCGTCAGCACTGTCATCGGTGGTGCGGACCTCGCTCATGGCCCGAACTACCCGAACCGGGACAGCAGACACACGCGACGATCAGCGGTTGCGGGGCAGCAGCGGGCCGAGGGGGCCGAGGTCGAGGTTGAGGTCCTCGGCGGTGAGGCCGAACTGCTCGGTCAGCTCGTCCATCGCCTCCTGCAGGTGCATCAGCGCCATGCCGAGGTCCTCCTCCTGCTGCTCGGTCACGTCGCCGTTCTCCACCCGGCGGATGGCCTGGCGCTCCATGAGCTGACGCAGCAGTTCGACGATCGTGAGGACGAGCTTCATCAGGTCGCGTCGCACCGCGTCCTTGTCGATCTCGATCCGCGACGGGTCACCGGAGGCCATCCGGCTCCTCCCCCGGCAGCACCATCGGGGGGCGCTCGTGGTCGCCGGACTGGTCCGCGGGCGCGATCGAGGTGACGAGGGCCCGCAGGGACACCCGCACGAGGTCGACCCCCGCCAGCGAGATCGTGATGTCCCCGGTCAGCACGACGCCGCCCGCGAGCAGCCGGTCCAGCAGGTCCACCAGGGCCACCTCGCGGTCCCCGAACAGCGAGGTCGAGCGAGGGGCCAGCTCCGAGCCCGTCACGACGAGCCCTCCAGGCCGGCGAACGAGTAGGGCACCCACGGTCCGGTGAGCTCCACCCGCAGCCGCGGGTGGTCGGCCCAGGTCGCGACGACCCGGGCGAGCTCCTCGGCGGCGCCCGAGTCGACGAGGTAGGCCCCGTTGAGGACCATGCGTTCCGATCGTCCCGTCAGCGACTGCTCCTGAGGTCGATGACGCCGGGCGTCGACGGCGAGCGCCCGTGCTGACGCGTCGACCGCCTCGGCCTCCGCCTCGGCCCGCGCCACCGCCTGGTCACCCTCGCGCAGCGCCTTGCTGCGGGAGCGCAGGTACTCGGCGCCGCTGCGGGGCTTCGTGGCGGGCGCCTGCTCCTGGGTGGCGCCGACGCGGATCGAGACCTTGATGCCCCACTCGGCGCGGCCCGCCAGGCGGTCCAGCACCTCGGTGAGGGCCGCGGCCCCGACCGTGAGCAGCTCGCGGACGCGGTCGTCGTCGAAGTAGACGGTCGCCAACGAGAGCGGCGCCACGGTGCGACGGCTCCCGACGGCGTCGACCACGTGGTGGTGCGCACGGGCCGTCGCGGCGAGCCAGCCGAGGTCCTCGAGCTTGTCGTCGAGGGCGCGGGCCTCGAACTCGTCGCGGGGGACGTCGCTCACCACGGCCTGCAGCCCGCTCGCGACGACGAGGCGCGGGTCCCCCTCGCCGACACCGGCACCGGCCAGGTCGGCGAGGTCGCCGTCGACGAGGTCCCGACCGACCGCGTAGACGTAGCTCAGGGCGTCGCTCATCGCCGGGTCTCCCCGCGCCGGGTCTCCCCACGCCGCGTCTCTCCGCGCCGGGTCGGACGGCGCGTGGTGGTCGAGCGCCGGGTCCGGGCCGCCCGCGCGGGCTCGGCCGGCTCGGCGTCGTCGACCTCCTCGGCGTCGATCGGTTCGGCCTCGTCGGTGTCGTCGGCGTCGTCGGTCTCGTCGGCGTCGAGCTCCTCCGCGTCGTCGAGATCCTCGTCGGCCAGGTCGTCCTCGGCCAGCTCGGCCTCGTCCTCGTCCTCGTTACCGCCGGGGAGACCGCGCCGCTCCAGCGTCTCGATCCGCTCGCGCAGCCGGCGGTTCTCGTCCTCGAGCTCGCGGGCGCCCGAGGACAGGGTGGGATCGCGTTCCCACCAGTCGATCCCCATCTCCTTCGCTTTGTCGACCGACGCCACGACGAGCCGCAGTTTGATCGTCAACAGCTCGATGTCCAGCAGGTTGATCTGGATGTCGCCGGCGATGACGATGCCCTTGTCCAGGACACGTTCGAGGATGTCGGCGAGGTCTGTGCCGCTCGGCTGCTGCTGCTGTTGCGGCGAGGAGCCCTGTTGCCGCATCGGGGGCGTCGAGCCGTTCCAGCGGACCGGGTCACTCACGGGTCCCCTCCGTCCGTCGTGGATGGGCGTCCGCAGGGAGTATCACTCGTCGTCGCCGCGCCCGCGGTTGTAGCGCTTGAGTCGTCGGTAGCTGACGAGGTCGCCGTCGGCGTCCATCTCGACCTCGTAGCTTGCCAACAGGTCGGTCGAGTCGGGGATTCGCCGGCTCTCCACGACCTCGAGGCCGACCAGCCAGCCGTCCTCGGACTTCTTGACCGAGGTGACGCTCTCGCTCTCCTTGCTCGTCATCTCCATGACCTGCTCGGCGGCCATCCGTGCGATGACGCGGGCCGTCAGCTTCTTCGGTCGTGCCGGTTCGGGTTCCGGTTCGGGCTCGGGCTCGTCCTCGAACTCCGCCTCGTCCTCGTCCTCGAACTCGGCGTCCTCGTCCTCGTCCTCGAGGTCGTCGCTCACGGGCTCCGGCTCCGGCTCCGGCTCCGGAGCCGGCTTCCGACGACGACGCGGCCGCTCCTGATCCGACGCCGGTTCCGGCTCGGACTCGGGCTCGGGCGCCGACCTCCGACGACGTCGGGGACGCTCCTGATCCGACGCCGATCCCTGCTCGGGCTCGGGTTCGGGCGCCGACCTCCGACGACGTCGAGGCCGCTCCTGATCCGACGCCGCCGCCGACTCCTGCTCGGGCTGCGGCTCGGGCGCCGACTTCCGGCGACGGCGAGGCCGCTCCTGATCCGACGCCGGCTCCTGCTCGGACTCGGGCTCCGACCTCCGACGACGACGCGGCCGCTCCTGGTCGGACGTGTCCTCCGGCTCCGGCTCCGTACGCCGACGACGCCGAGGGCGCTCCTGGTCCGAGGTGTCCTCCGGTTGGGGTTCCGGCTCGTCGTCCTCGAGTTCCGCCTCGTCCTCGAACTCGGCGTCGTCCTCGTCCTCGAACTCGTCCTGGTCCTCGTCGCCGACCTCGTCCTCGTCCTCGAACTCGGCGTCGTCCACCTCGTCCTCGACGACGTCGTCGTCGTCCTCGAACTCGTCGTCGGCGGCGTCCTCGACCTCGACCTCGACGTCGTCGTCGTCGTCGGCGTCCTCGACCTCGAGGTCCTCGTCGTCGACCACGTCGTCCGCCGGCGCTTCCGCTTCCGTGTCCGGCCGTGAGCCGTTCGTCCGACGACGCTCGGCCCGCTCGCCGTCGTCCCGGGAACGACGACGGCGAGGCCGCTCCTGCTCCGTGACCGCCTCCTCGCGGGGGGCCTCCTCGGCCTCCGCAGCGCGGCGACGGCGGGGGCGCCCGCCGGAACCGCTCTCCGCCCCGTTGCCCCTGCCGTTGGACGAGGAGCCCCCGCGGGCGCGGCGCCGATCGGCGTCGGCCAGCGGGTCGCGGCGACCGGATCGGGTCACTCCGACCCTCCCCCGGCTTGCTCGCGTCCGGTGAGCCGCGCGAGGAGCACGTCCTGCTGCTCGTCACGCTCCTCGGCGGAGATCTCCCCGCGTTCGTGGGCCGCGTCGAGGTCGTCGATCTGGGCCCGGATCACCCCCGGGTCGTTCATCTGGTGATCGACCTGTTCCTCGATCTTCTCGGCCACCCAGACCACACCGCGGACCGGGGCGAGCGGGAGCAGGAGCAGCTCGCTGAAGAAGCCCACCTCTAGCCGCCCTCCTCGTCGGGCACTTCGTACTCGGGCAGGAAATCAAAGCACGCGGTCGGCCCGAACAGTCGCAGGTCGACCCGGCCGGCCCAGGCGTCGCCCAGGTCATCGACGGCCTGCTCGAAGTCGGTGCGGTGGTCGCGGTGGACGAGGAACGCCACGTGCACCGCGCCGTTCTCGCCGCCCACCTCCTTCACCACGGTGGCCCGCGCGTACCGCTCGAGGGCGTCCAGGACGGCGTCCGCGTCGTTGCTGCGCAGCGTGTCCATCGCCTGGGAGATGGCCTCCCCGAGCTTGATGCGGTCGTAGTACGACGCGTCCTCGTCGACCCCGCGGATCCGCTCACGGAGATCCTGGATCGCCGGGTTCTCCTCGACGATCCGGCCGAGCACCACGTCCTGCTCGTAGTCCCCGCGCAGCGAGAACTCCAGGTAGTCGGCGATCTCGTTCAGCGCGTTCTCGAAGTAGTCGTGGTGCGGCTCGAGCAGTTCCTCCCGGACGGCGTCGTCGTCGCTCACGACGCCGCCGAAGCGCATCGGCAGGATCGGCGTCTCGACCGCGATCGCGTTGAGCACCCGCTCGTGGGCGAGCAGGTCCTCCCGCTTGCCGAGGGGCCGGTTCGTGGCGACGTCGCTGACGACCGCCGCGATCTGCCCGGAGCTCACCAGGCCCAGCCCGGGCTCGGCGTCCTCCGACCCGTGGGGCACGGGGTCGAGACCGTCGGGGATGCGCTGCCCGGAACGCATGATCCCGTAGACGTACGAACCGATGTTGTCCGGCGGCGCGTCCTCCGCCTGCTCAGCAGCGCTCATCGTTCCTTCTTCTCGCTCTGCCGCTCGGAGCGGATCTCGTCCCACTTCTCCTTGCCGGCGTCGAGGACGCCCTTGGTCTTGCCCTTCGACCCGCCCTGCGAGGCGCCCTCGGTCATGCCGCCGACGACCTGCCCGAGGTCCTTGCCACCCTTCGCGTGCAGGTCGAGACGGTTCGTCGCCTCCGCGAACCGCAGATACGTGTCGACGCTGGCGACCACGATCCGTGCGTCGATGGTCAGGATCTCGATCCCGACCAGCGACACCTTCACGAAGGCGTCGATGACGAGGCCCTTGTCGAGGATCAGGTCGAGCACCTCGGCGAGCCCACCTTGCGGGGCCTTCTGGACCCCGCCGCCCTGCCGTTGACTGACGGTCACACAGCCTCCTCAGTGAAGCGGCCCCGGCACCGGACCCACGGTCGTGCCCCCGGTGCGGAGCGATGGCTCAGGCGTGCGCGCGCTCTGCTCGACGCGCCCGCCGCGGGGCCGGCCGTCCGTCCGAATCGTCCGGCTCCTCGACGGTCTCGTCCTCGTCCTCGACGTCGGCGGAATCCTCGACGTCGTCCACGTCCCCGTCCTCGTCCTCGAACGGCTCGTCGACGTCCTCGGCATCGAGGTCGTCCTCCGCGACGGGCTCGTCCATCTCGTCGTCGCCGGGCTCCTCGTCCTCGTCGAGGTCCTCGTCGAACTCGTCCTCGAACTCGCCGTCCTCGTCGCCGTAGACGTCCCCGACGTCGCCGTCCTCGCCCGCCTGCTCCTCCTCGAGGGCCTCCTCGTGGGTCCGGACGACCTCGCTGTCACGGATCTCTCCGCGCCACCCGACGATCTCGTCGCGGTTGATCAGCGAATCCATCATCACGTGACGGCAGAAGTGCTTGAACTCGAGACGCGCGCGGCGTCCGACGGCGCGCCAGATGTTGCCGGTCTTCTCGAAGAAGCCCTGCGGGTGGTACTCCATGATCAGGATGATGCGCGTGAGGTTCGGGGCGAGCTCACTGAACGTGACGATGCCGCTCGCGTGCCCCTTGGCGCCGGACGACGTCCAGAGGATGTGCGAGTCCGGGATCTGCTCGACGATCGTGGTCTCCCACGTGCGGTGCGACCAGAAGACCTGAGCCTTCCACGTCACCTTTTCGTCCGAGCTCTGGTCGACGTTCTCGACCTTCTTCATGAAACTCGGGAAATCGGCGAACTGCGTCCACTGGTCGTACGCCAGTCGCAGCGGAACGCCGACGTCCTGCACCTCGAAGATGTTCAGGAACTTGAATTTGCCGCGGGCGCTCTTGTTCCCGCCTCCGCCCCCGCTGCCGCCGCCCTCGCCGTCCTCGTCGTCGTCGTCGCCACCCATGCCGGGGACGATCGAGCCGAGCGCGCCGGTCACCTTGTCCTTGATCGCGGACGCACCGGAGGACAGGGCGCCCCCCAGTGCGCCACCGCCACCGCCTCCCCCGAGGGCGCTGGACAGTCCTTGGCCGCCGTTCTCCGCCACGTCCCCCAGGCGATCGGTGAGC
>NZ_JBVPVA010000376.1:0-1396 GCF_055612215.1 Actinomycetospora sp.
GTCGCCGTCCGACGCGTCGACCTCCGCCCCTCGAGTGCCTCTGCCACCTGCGCAACGTAGCGACTGTTTCGATCTAGGGCCACCGTTCGTCGCCGTTCGGCGCCCCACCTGTGTCATCGGGGCCCCTCTCGTCTCCGATAACGAGAACGGTTATCGTTTGCGCATCGGCCCGCCGTGAGCGCCGATCTCCTGACGTCGAGCTGTGGAGCAGGACAGCACGCCGAGGGGGGACTTTTCCGACTCGGAGCCGGAGGCCCGCATGACCGCCGCCCGCCGCGCCGCCCTCATCGCAGCCGGCGCCCTCGTCGTCCTCGCCCTCGTCGCGGGCTGCGGGAGCTCCGGCGACCCCGGCGCCGCGGCGGCCGGCACGCCCACCGTCGTCGCCACGACGAACGTGTGGGGCGCGGTCGCGAGTGCCGTCGCCGGGCCGGACGCGCAGGTGCGGTCGATCATCGCCGACCCCGCGGGCGACCCGCACTCCTACGAGAGCACCCCCGCCGACGCCGCCGCGATCAGCCGCGCGGACCTCGTCGTCGCGAACGGCGGGGGCTACGACACGTTCGTCGAGAAGGTGACCGACGCGGACCCCGCCGCCCGGGCACACACCATCGAGGCGTTCGACCTGCGCCCCGACCGGGCCGACGACAACGAGCACGTCTGGTTCGACCCGACGACGGTGACGGCGGTCGCGGACCAGGTCGCCGACCGGCTCGCCACGGTCGAGCCCGCGCAGGCCGCCGCGCTGCACCAGCGCGCCACCGCCTTCGGCGCCCAGGTCGACCGGATCGCCACGCAGACCGCCGCGATCGGGAAGGCCCGGCCGGGCTCCCAGGTGATCTCCACCGAGCCGATCGCGCACTACCTGCTGCGCACCGCGGGCGTCGCCGACGTCACCCCGCAGGACTTCGTGGCGGCCGTCGAGAACGAGTCCGACCCTTCTGCGGCGTCGCTCGTGCAGGTCGGCGACGCCCTCTCCGCCCGGCGGGTCTCGGCCCTCGTGTTCAACCCGCAGACCGAGTCCCCCGTCGTCGAGGGCCTGCGCGACCGCGCGGCCGGGGCGGGCGTGCCCGTCGTGGACGTGACCGAGACGCTGCCCGCCGGCGTCACCGACTACCTGACATGGCTCGACGGCACGCGCGCGGCGCTCGCCCGGGCCCTCGGCGTCCCGGCGTGACGGGCCCCGCCGTGACCACCGGGAGGACCACCGTGACCGAGGACCGCACGGCGGCGGTGTCGCTGGCGGGCGCCGAGCTGCGCCGGGGCCCACGCACCCTCTGGTCGAGCCTGGACCTCGACATCTCCGCCGGCGAGTTCGTCGCCGTCCTCGGCCCCAACGGGTCGGGGAAGACGACGCTGCTGCAGGTCCTGCTCGGGCTGCTGCCGCTCTCCGCGGGCA
>NZ_JBVPVA010000448.1:0-1072 GCF_055612215.1 Actinomycetospora sp.
GCTCGCCTCGACGCGGCCGTCGGGGAACTGCAGCACGCCGCACTCGATCTCGCGGCCGACGACGGCGGCCTCGACGAGCACCTTCGGGTCGCTGCGGCGGGCGAAGGCGACGGCGTCGGGGACGTCCTCCCAGGCGGTGACGCGGCGGATGCCCACCGACGAGCCCGCCCGCGAGGGCTTGACGAACACCGGCAGGCCGAGGAGGTCGCGGTCGGCGGGCGTGAGGTCGTCCGCGGCGCGGTCGAGGGCGACGGCGGCGCCGACGCCCAGCCCGGCGTCGCGCAGCAGCGCCTTCGTCACGACCTTGTCCATCGACGCGGCGCTCGCGCCGACCCCGGCGCCCACGTAGGGGATCCCCGCGGTCTCGAGCAGGCCCTGGACCTCGCCGTCCTCGCCGGCCGGGCCGTGCAGGACGGGGAAGACGGCGTCGACGGTCGCGATGGCCTCGCCCCGGCGTCCGTCGGCGAGGCTGATCAGCTCGCGTCGGGTGGGGTCGGGCAGCAGTGCCACCGGCTCGCCCGCGCCGGGCGTGACCTCGGGGAGCTCGCGCCCGTGCAGCCGCCAGCGGGAGGTGTCGTCGCCGACGGCGAGCCACTCCCCGGCCCGGGTGATCCCGACCGGCAGGACGTCGAAGCGCTCGAGGTCGAGGTGGTCCAGGACCCCGCCCGCCGAGACGCAGGACACGGAGTGCTCGCCCGACCGCCCGCCGAAGAGGACCAGCAGCGTCGGGCGCCGTCCGGGTGCTCCCATGCGGGCGGAGCCTACGCGGACCCCACGTCGTCCCCGCGCGGCGTGCCGGGGACGCCGGCGAGCACCCCGCGCCACCGGGCGAGGGCGTCGACGAGCTCCGTGCGCGTCGGGGCGGCCCAGCCGACGAGGACGCCGGGGCGGGTCGGCGCCGCCGGGTCGCCCGGGTGCATGTGGTGCGCGGCGAGCCCGTCGACGCGCAGCCCGACCGCCGCGGCCCGGGCCACCACCGTCTCCTCGTCGGCGGCCGAGGCGAGCGGCACGACGAGGTGCGCGCCCGCACGGTCCCCGAGGACGCCGTGCCCCGCCTCCCCGACCGCCGCCA
>NZ_JBVPVA010000453.1:0-4303 GCF_055612215.1 Actinomycetospora sp.
ACAGCCTGTCCGGCCGCGGCGCGGCGGGGGAGGGGGCTTCTACCTAGGTGGCTCCGCCACGTGAGCCCCTATCGGCGTGCTCCTCTGATTCCGTGTCATATAGGGCGGATTAGTGCTCACGAGGCGTAGCCACCTAGGCTCGCGACCATGGGTTCCGCGCTCGCCGACCAGGTCTCGTCCCGCCTCGACCGGGCCCGCCGGGCGGCCGCCCAGGCCGGCGTCGACGCCCTCGTCGTCACCCCCGGGCCGGATCTCCAGTACCTCGCCGGGGTCGTCAAGCACTCCCACGAGCGGCTCTCGGCGCTCGTGCTCCCGACCCACGACGAGGCCGCGTTCGTCGTCCCCCGCCTCGAGCGGCCGGGGCTCGACGGCACCGGGGTCGACCAGGCCGGCATCCGCGTCCTGGACTGGGTCGACGGCGAGGACCCGCACGGCCTGGTCGCGGCCTGCCTGGACGGGGTGAAGCGGGTCGCGGTCGCCTCCGACATGCCCGCGCTGCACGTGCTCGGCCTGCGCGACGCGCTGCCGCTGGCCACGCAGGAGCTCGCCACCGGCGTGCTGCGCGAGCTGCGGATGCGCAAGGACCCGGCCGAGGTCGAGTACCTGCGCCGGGCCGGCGCGGCCATCGACGCGGTCCACGCCCAGGTCCCGGGCTGGCTGCGCGCCGGCCGCACCGAGGCCGAGGTCGGCGCGGACATCACGGCCGGGATCGTCGCGGCGGGGCACAGCGAGGCGGCCTTCGTCATCGTCGGGTCGGGCCCGAACGGGGCCAGCCCCCACCACGAGGTCTCCGAGCGCGTGATCGAGGCCGGCGACGTCGTCGTCGTCGACATCGGCGGACCGCTGCCCGAGGGCTACAACTCCGACTGCACCCGCACCTACGTGGTGGGCGGGCCGACCGACGAGGTCACCGACGTCTACGCCGTGCTGCAGCGCGCGCAGGCCGCCGCCGTCGCCGCCGCCCGCCCCGGGGCCACGGCCGAGAGCGTCGACGAGGCCGCGCGCGCGATCATCCGCGACGCCGGGTACGGGGAGTACTTCGTGCACCGCACCGGGCACGGCATCGGGCTCGAGGTGCACGAGGAGCCCTACATCGTCGCCGGCAACGCGCTCACGCTCGAGCCGGGCATGGCCTTCTCCGTCGAGCCCGGGATCTACTTCCCCGAGCGCTGGGGCGCCCGGATCGAGGACATCGTCGTGATCACCGACGACGGGTGCGAGGCCGTCAACACCCGCCCGCACGAGCTCCTGTCGTGCTGAACCGGACCACCCGCGGACCGCGAGGGGAGGATTCGGTCGCTGTATCCGGCCGAGGGTTCCCCTCGCGCCGGGTGGTGACGGCGGCGCGCGCGGTCGGGGCGGTCGTCGCCGGGCTGGCGCTGTACGCGGCGTTCCCGCCGATGGGCTGGTGGTGGGCGGCGCCGCTCGGGATCGCGCTGCTGCTCGCGGTGGTCGACGGGCGCCGGGTGCGGGCCGCGTTCGGGTGGGGCGCGCTCGCGGCGCTGGCCTACCAGTACCCGCTGCTGCACTGGACCGGGACCTACGTGGGCGCGGTGTGGCTGGGCGCGCTGGCGGTCGTCGTGCTGGCCGTCGCGGTCCCGGTCGGCCTGGTGCCGCTGGTCGCGCGGCTGCCCGCGACGCCGCTGTGGGTCGCCTGCCTGTGGGTGGCGGGGGAGGCCGCGATCGAGCGGGTCCCGTGGGGCGGGTTCCCGTGGGCCAAGCTCGCCTTCGGCCAGGCCGGCGGTGCGTACGGGAAGCTCGCCGCACTCGGGGGCGCGCCGCTGGTGAGCTTCGCCGTCGTGCTCACCGGGGCGGGACTGTGGTCGCTGGCCAGGACGGCCCTGCGCCGCCCCGCGCCGGCCGGGCCGCACCCGCCGCGGCGGGCCCTCGGCGTCGTCGGCGCCCTCGTCGCCGTGCTGCTCGGCCCGCTCGCCGGCCTCGCCGTCCCGGCCCACCCGGCGGCCGAGCCCGGCGACCGGACGATCACCGTGGCCGCCGTGCAGGGCAACGTGCCCCGCGCCGGCCTGGACTTCGCGAGCCAGCGCCGCGCGGTCCTCGACAACCACGTCCGCGAGACCCGGGTGCTCGCCGCCGAGGTCGCGGCCGGCCGGCGCCCCCGCCCCGACCTCGTGATCTGGCCCGAGAACTCCTCGGACATCGATCCGTTCGCCAACGCCGACGCCCGCGCCGAGATCCAGGCGGTCACCGACGAGATCGGGGTGCCGGTCGTCGTCGGCGCCGTCCTGCGGGGCGTGCTGAACGCCGACGCCACCACCTACGTCGAGGGCCCCCGCAACGCCGCCGTCGTCTGGACCCCCCGCAGCCCCACCGGCGCCGGCGGCCCGACCGAGCAGTACGTCAAGCGCCACCTGCTGCCCTTCGGGGAGTACATCCCGCTGCGGGGCCTGGCCTCGCTGGTCTCCGACGACGTCTCCCGCGTCGTCGACTTCGCGCCCGGCACCGGGACCCCGACCCTCGACGCCGGGCCGGCCCGTCTCGGCGTCGCCACCTGCTACGAGGTGGTGTTCGACGACGACGTGCGCGACGCCGTCACCGCCGGCGCCGACCTGCTCACCGTCCCGACGAACAACGCCACCTTCGGCGAGACGGACATGACCTACCAGCAGCAGGGGATGAGCCGACTGCGGGCGATCGAGCACGACCGGGCCGTCGTCATCGCCGCCACCAGTGGACAGAGCGCGGTGATCGCGCCGGACGGCACGGTGCTGGACCGGACGGGCCCGCTCTACACGCCCGGCGTCCTGGTCGACCGCGTCCCGCTGCGCACCACGACCACGCTCGCCACCCGGCTCGGGCCCGGACCGGAGTGGGTGCTCGCCGCCCTCGGCGTCGCGGCCGCCGCCACGGGTGCGGTGCGCGGCCGACGCCGGACGGGAGGACCCACCACGACGACGCCCACGCCCCGGGAGACGACGGCGGTCGCCGGATGAGCGGGCGCGGCCCCGCCGCCGACGGCACGGGCGTGCTCGTCGTCGTGCCCACCTACGACGAGCGCGAGAACCTCCCGGGCCTCGTCGAGCGGGTCCTCGCGACGCTGCCCGGGGTGCGGCTGCTCGTGGTGGACGACGGCAGCCCCGACGGCACGGGTGACCTCGCCGACGACCTCGCGCGGGCCGACCCCCGCCTGTCGGTGCTGCACCACCGACCCCGGCGCGGACTCGGTGCCGCCTACGTCGACGCGTTCGCCCACGTCGTGGCCTCCCACCCCGCCGAGGAGATCGGGTGGGTCGTGCAGATGGACGCGGACGGGTCCCACGCCCCCGAGGACCTCCCCGCCCTGCTCGCGAGCGCGCGCACCGAGGGCGCGGACCTCGTGCTCGGGTCGCGCTACGTGCCGGGCGGGCGGATCGTCAACTGGCCCTGGTACCGCGACGCGCTCTCGCGCTCGGCCAACACCTACTCGCGGCGGGCACTGCGCCTGCCGGTCCGCGACGTGACCGGTGGGTTCCGGCTGTTCCGCCGCCGGGTGCTCGAGGAGGTCACCCGCGCCCCGGTGTCCTCCCAGGGCTACTGCTTCCAGGTCGACCTCGCGTTCCGCGTGCACCGCGGCGGGTTCGCCGTCCGCGAGGTCCCGATCACCTTCACCGAGCGCGTCGCGGGCGCCTCGAAGATGAGCGGGGCGGTGGTCCGCGAGGCGCTGTGGCGGATCACCGCCTGGGCCGTCCGCGACCGGCTGCGCGGTCGCGAGGTACCCCGGACACACGAAACCCCGCCGTCCTGAGGACGACGGGGTCGGTGCAGGTGGCGACTACGCGCTCTCGCTGCGGCGCTCCTTCAGGAGGCCGAGGCGCTCGTCGAGGAGCTCCTCGAGCTCGGGCACCGAACGGCGCTCGAGCAGCATGTCCCAGTGGGTGCGCGGGGGCTTGACCTTCTTCTGCTCGGGCTCGGTGCCGTCGATGCGCTTGCCCTCCTCGCCGTGGAGGCGGCACTCCCAGGTCACCGGGGCCTCGGCGTCGTCCGAGAACGGCACCTCGAAGTCGTGACCCTTCGGGCAGCGGTAGGCGAAGGCGCGGCGGGGGGCGAGGTCGTGGTCACGGTCGGTCTCGTAGCTGACGGCTCCGAGGCGACTCCCACGGAGGACGCGGTCGGCCATGAGTGCTGTCCTTTCCTCGACTGCATGCGCGCCGGACCCGGAGACATCCGGCCGGTGCTCCAGGTCCCAACGCCCGAGGGCGCCGGATCGTTCCCGCGACACCCGTCGGACACGTGGTCGTGACCCGGCTCACGCCCCTCGGCGTGCGTCATCGGTCGGTGACCCCTCGCCCATGTCGCTGCGTTCACA
>NZ_JBVPVA010000538.1:0-2614 GCF_055612215.1 Actinomycetospora sp.
GCCGAGGAGATCGCCGGGCTCGAGCCGCCGGTGATCGACGAGAAGGGCATCCCGCGGGTCACCTACTGCGAGCCCGAGGTCGCCTCCGTCGGCCTCACCGAGGCGCAGGCCAAGGAGGTCCACGGCGAGGTCAGCACCGTGACCTACGACCTCGCCGGCAACGGCAAGTCGCAGATCCTGCGGACCGCGGGCGCGATCAAGCTGGTCAAGGGCGGCACGGACGACGACGCACCGGTCGTCGGCGTGCACATGATCGGGGCCCGGGTGGGCGAGCTCGTCGGGGAGGCGCAGCTGGTCTACAACTGGGAGGCCCTGCCGATCGACGTGGCGAACCTCGTCCACGCGCACCCTACGCAGAACGAGGCCTTCGGCGAGGCACACCTCGCGCTGGCCGGTAAGCCCCTCCACAGCCACAGCTGACCGACCCACCGGTTCTGCGAAGGAGTTCCGAGCACGATGGCCTACACCGTCCAGATGCCTGCTCTCGGCGAGAGCGTCACCGAGGGCACCATCACCCGGTGGCTGAAGCAGGTGGGTGACCACGTCGAGGTCGACGAGCCGCTGCTGGAGGTCTCGACCGACAAGGTCGACACCGAGATCCCCGCGCCGCAGGCCGGGATCCTCCAGCGGATCGTCGCCGACGAGGACGACACCGTCGAGATCGGCGGGGACCTCGCGGTCATCGGCGACGAGTCCGAGGGCACCGGGGGTGACGACGGGTCCGGCGGGTCGGCCGGGCAGGAGTCGGGCGGCCAGGAGGCCGCGGAGCCCGAGCCCGCGCAGCCCGCGCAGGCCTCGGAACCGGAGCCCGCGCAGCAGCCGTCGCAGCCGGAGCCGGCCGCCGCGTCGTCGTCGGGCGGTGGGTCGTCCGCGGGCGGTTCCTCCGGGGGGTCGGGCACCGAGGTCGAGATGCCGGCCCTGGGCGAGTCCGTCACCGAGGGCACCATCACCCGCTGGCTCAAGCAGGTGGGCGACTCCGTCGAGGTCGACGAGCCGCTGCTCGAGGTCTCGACCGACAAGGTCGACACCGAGATCCCCTCGCCGGTCGCCGGGACGCTGCTCGAGGTCCGCGCGAACGAGGACGACACGGTCGAGGTGGGTGGCGTGCTCGCCGTCGTCGGGAGCGGCAGCCCGTCCGCGGGCGGCGGCTCGTCGTCGGGCGGGGGCGGCGGCGGTGCGCAGCAGCAGGCGGCCGAGCCGGCCCCGTCGCAGCCCGCCCCGACGCAGCCCGAGCCGACGCAGCCCGAGCCGTCGCAGCCCGAGCCGTCGCAGCCGCAGTCCGAGCCGGGCGGCAACTCCGGCACGACCTCCGACGGCGCGATCGCCGCGTCCGGGGCCGACGACTACGTCTCCCACGAGACCGAGGCGCCGGCGGGGCCGAGCGGCCCGGCGAACGCCGGGGCGCTGCAGTCGCAGCAGTCCGGTGGCGCGTCGCGGGAGAACGGGGACGGCGGCGGGTCGGGCTCGTCCGGCCAGGCGCCCTACGTCACCCCGCTCGTGCGCAAGCTCGCCGCCGAGCGCGGCGTCGACCTGTCCTCGGTCAGCGGCACCGGCGTCGGTGGCCGCATCCGCAAGCAGGACGTGGTCAAGGCCGCCGACGAGCAGGACGAGCAGCGGGCCGCGGCCTCGAAGGCCCAGAGCTCGCCGGCGTCGTCGCAGGTGGCCGCGCCCTCGGGCGGTTCCGGCCCGGGCGCGGTGCACGGCGGCGAGGTGCAGCGGCCCTCGGGAGCCGGCGCGGCGATCCCGCAGCCCGACGAGTCGGGCCTGCGCGGCACCACCCAGAAGCTCTCGCGGCGCCGGGCGACCATCGCCAAGCGCATGGTCGAGTCGCTGCAGACCTCGGCGCAGCTGACGACCGTCGTCGAGGCCGACCTGACGCGGATCGCGCGCCTGCGCGACCGGGCCAAGGAGGACTTCGCGCGCCGCGAGGGCGTGAAGCTCTCGTTCCTGCCGTTCATGGCGCTCGCCACCGTCGAGGCGCTCAAGGCCCACCCGGGCGTGAACTCCTCGATCGACACCGAGAAGGGCGAGGTCACCTACCACGGCGCCGAGCACCTCGGGATCGCCGTGGACTCGCCCGCCGGGCTGATCGTGCCGGTCATCCACGACGCCGGGGACCTCAACCTCGGCGGCCTGGCCCGCCGGATCTCCGACGTGGCCGAGCGCACCCGCGCGAACAAGATCGCCCCGGACGAGCTCTCGGGCGGCACGTTCACGATCACGAACACCGGTTCGCGCGGCGCCCTGATCGACACCCCGATCATCAACCAGCCGCAGGTGGCGATCCTCGGCACCGGCGCGGTCGTCAAGAAGCCCGTCGTCGTGACCGACGCGGAGGGCGGCGAGTCGATCGCCATCCGCTCCACGGCCTACCTCTGCCTGTCCTACGACCACCGCATCGTCGACGGGGCGGACGCCGCCCGGTTCCTCGGTTCGGTCAAGGCACGGCTCGAGGCGGGCGCGTTCGAGGCGGACCTCGGCCTGTAGTCGGGCCCGGCCACCCGGCCCCTGATCGACCCAAGGGCCCCCTCGCTCGGGAGAACCGAGCGAGGGGGCCCTTCGCTCGTCCGCCGGTCATGCACCAGGTTCCGGCGAGGGGCGCCCCTCGCTCGTC
>NZ_JBVPVA010000614.1:0-6583 GCF_055612215.1 Actinomycetospora sp.
CGTCGGCGCGACCGGGGCCACCGCCTGGGGCGGGGAGAGCGAGGCGCGGGCCGGACCGCGGGACGGGCCGGGGCCGCTGCGGGCGGCCGCACCGACGAGGTCGCGCATCGGCTCCGTGGTGGCCGCGGCACCTCCGGGGCGCAGGCCCGCGCGGTGGGCGCGCTTGCGGGCCAGCGGCACCATCGTCGGGACGACCGCGCCCCGCCGGGGCGGTTCCGCGGTGTCGGGGATGGTGATGCGGGTCGGCATCGAGGGCGGGTCGGACCGGGGGGATCCGTCCGGAGCGGCGTCCCGCTCTCGGTCGTCGATCATGGAACCCCCGGTGGAACCCGCGGAACAGGGACCGAGCGCCTCCTCGCCGCGCCGGGCCCACGCATCGTACTCAGACCGTCACCGAAACGTGGCCGGCGGGCTACCGTGCCGCGATTTCGGTGGTCCGCGTGGTCACCGGATCGTGAGCGGATGGGCCGAACAGCGGAGGGCCGGCCGACGTTCAGTGGCCGAGGTGACCCGCTCGAGGTGCCTCGCACACCGCCCGGGCGACGGCGTCGACCCCGCGGCGTCCCGAGGCCGCCCCGGCCAACCGCACGCGCCCCGCGGGGTCGCGGAAGGCCACGGCGTTGCGGCCCGTGCGCTTCGCGACGTAGAGGAGCTCGTCGACCCGGTCCAGCGCGCCGCCGGCCGGGCCGCCCTCGCCCTCGGTCCCTCCCGCCTCGGCGGCGAGGCAGCCCACCCCGACGCTGACCGTCACCCGCAGGTCCGGGGCGATCGCGGACCAGTCGTGCTCCTCGACGCGGGCGCGGATGCCCTCACAGGTGCTCACCGCGTCCTCGGCGCTCGCCCCGCCCAGGACCAGCGCGAACTCTTCGCCCCCGTACCGCGCGCAGAAGCCGTCGGGCGCCGGTCCGTCGATCCCCTCGCGCATGAGGGTCACCAAGGTGCGCAGCACGGAGTCCCCGACGGCGTGGCCGTAGGTGTCGTTGACGCCCTTGAAGTGGTCGACGTCCACCAGCGCGACGCAGACCGGGTCGGCGGTGCCGTCACGCAACGTCGACAGGCGTTCGTCGAGGTAGCGCCGGTTCCAGGTCGCGGTGAGGCTGTCGCGGCGGCTCTGCTCGCGGGCCTCGGCGCGCTCGCGCCGGAGACGGTCGACTTCGCGGCGTAACTGCTCGGGCACGTGCACCGGGGGTGTGTCGCCGAGGTGCACGAGGGCCATCGCGGCCCGCAGGTGCTGGTAGGCGCGGCGCCAGTCGCCGCGGTCGGCGAGCACCTCGGCGGCGGCCTCGTGGGCCCGGGCCTGCTGTGCGCGGGCCGCCCCGGAGTCCTCGACCGTGGGGTCGAGCCGGAGGGCCTCGTCGATCCCGACGATCGGGGAGGTGTCGAAGGTGCTGGCAGCGGGCTCGTGGACGGGAGTCTCGGGGACGTCCGGGACGGACGGGGGCGCCACGGTCACCGACGTCGCGACCGACGCCGGATCGCGTCGCCCGCCGACCCGTGAACCCCTCAACAGCACCCGCCGCTCCCTCCGCGTCCTGTCACCAGTGTCGCGCGTGGGGCCGCCGATGCAACGCACCCACCCCGACCGCCACCCGAATCAACCGTCCGGTCGATATGACTCTGCGTGAAAGAATCGCGCTGCTGCTCACCGGGCCCCGGAATGCTGCCCGACCGGGGGCTCAAGCTCGACCGGGGTGACCGCCCGTAGGTGTGGTCTCAGTCAGCACACGGAGCGTAGCCGGACACGCGGCCGTCGCGGATGACGAAGTGCTTCGACCCGACGTCCTCGCGGACCTCCAGCGACCCCCGCCGGACCGAGATGGCGGCGGCAACGACGTACACCGCGCCGAGCGGTCCCCCGGGCCCCGGCGCGGTCTGCGGGGGACGCCAGTCCGGGTCGGGACGCAGCGTGCGGCCGACGAGGTCGGTCCGCAGGGTGACGTCGCCGAAGCAGCGGTCGGGCGGGAACGGGGCGCCCGGCGCCTGGCTGGACCGCAGGAAGGAGGTCTGGGCGGCGGGCCCGGCGTCGCCGGCGCGGTTGGAGTCGCCGACGTAGGCGTCGATCAGCGCCCGGTCGGACGGGGGGACGAGGCCGACGCGCGCCTGCCCGGGGACGACGGCGCCGCACCCTGCGAGCACCGCGGCGGCGAGCAGGGTCCCGACGACGAGTGCCGGCCGCCGACCCGGCACGTCAGCCGCCGGAGTTCATGACGTCGGCGGCCGCGGGCACCGTCGCGTCCTCGGGGTCGTCGAGCCAGCCTTCGGGGAGCGTGACGTGGCCGGGTGAGCCCTGGCGGCCCCGCGGGCCGTCCGCCTCCGGGGGGAAGGGCTGATCGTGGTCGAGCCGGGCGAGCAGCGCGTCCAGGCTCTCCAGCCCGTCGATCATCCCGAGCTCGCGGCGCAGCTCCGAGCCGACGGCGAACCCGTGGAGGTACCAGGACATGTGCTTGCGCGCGTCCCGCACGCCCTTGCGCTCGCCGTGGTGGGCGATGAGCAGCTCGACGTGGCGGCGCATGACCCCGGCGACATGACCCAGCGTCGGCGGTGTCGGGGCGGGACGGCCGGCGAACGCGGCCTCGAGCTCGCCGAACAGCCACGGCCGGCCGAGGCAGCCCCGGCCGACCACGACGCCGTCGCACCCGGTCTTCTCGACCATCGCGAGGGCGTCGTCGGCGGCGAAGACGTCCCCGTTGCCGAGCACCGGGACCTCGGCGGGCACCGCGTCGCGCAGCTCGGCGATGCGGGCCCAGTCGGCCTGGCCGGAGTAGCGCTGGGCGGCGGTGCGGGCGTGCAGGGCGACGGCGGCCGCGCCCTCGGCGGCGGCGATCCGCCCGGCGTCGAGGAACGTCTCGTGCTCGTCGTCGATACCGATGCGCATCTTCACCGTCAGCGGCAGCCCGCCGCGCGAGGCCTCCGCGACCGCGGTGCGGACGATGCGCTCGAAGAGCCGCCGCTTGTAGGGCAGGGCCGCGCCGCCGCCGCGGCGGGTCACCTTGGGGACGGGGCAGCCGAAGTTGAGGTCCACGTGGTCGGCGAGGTCCTCGTCGACGATCCGGCGCACGGCGCGCCCGATCGTCTCGGGGTCCACCCCGTAGAGCTGCATCGAGCGGGGGGTCTCGTCGTCGTCGAAGGCGATCATCTCGGCGGTGCCGGGGTGGCGCTCCACCAGTGCCCGCGCGGTGATCATCTCGCAGACGTAGAGGCCCGCGCCCTGCTCGCGGCACAGCCGCCGGAAGGGCGGGTTGGTGACGCCCGCCATCGGCGCGAGCACGACGGGCGTCGGCAGCTCGTGGGGTCCGATCCGCAGCGCTCGCACGGGTCCCATTGTGCTCACTCCCCGAGCTTCTCCGCGCGGATCTCGTGGCCGGCCGAGGTCAGGCAGCGGCCGGTGGCGAGGTTGAACTTCCAGTTGTGCAGCGTGCACGTGAGCACGTCCCCGTCGACGGCGCCGAACTTGGACAGGTCCGCGGACAGGTGCGGGCAGCGGGCCTGGACGCGCCAGCCGTCGAGCTCGATGTCGCGCCCGTCGTCGTTCTGGGCGTCGTACCAGTTCTCGACGTAGTCGATCCGCTCCTCGGACAGACACTTGAAGAACGTGTACAGGTACTCGTTGTACTGGCCGACGCGCGTGGCGGTGAACCGCACGGACAGGAAGAGCGAGTTCGACCAGTCCACCTCGCCGGTCGCGATGTTGGTGGCCACCAGCGTCGCGGGGACGCCCCAGCGGTAGCGGGCCGCCTCGCCGTCGTAGACCCGGACCTCGCGGGCGGGGAAGTCGAAGACCAGCGAGAGCCTGCCGTCGTCGTCGACCCCGGGGGTGCCCGCGGGCATCTCGTGCAGGTCGAGCCGGACCGGGCCGCCGATGCCGTCGCACATGTGGTCGGCGCGCTTCATCAGCGGCTCGATCCACTCCTTGAGCTGGCGCAGGATGTCGGGCTGCGGGGTCGCCCACCGCGCCTTCTGCGCCTCGAGCGTCGGGCGGGCGCGCTCGGCGAAGGCGCGCAGGTAGTTCTCCTTGTCGAGGAAGATCGTCTCCACCTCGGCGTCGGACATCGGGTGCGTGAGGCCCCCGACGCGGCCGTGGTCGATCTCGGCGGTCGTCCCAGGCAGCAGCAGGTGGCCCTGCTGGGTGGAGCCGGCCTCCTGGCCGAGCTCGCGCATCCGGCCGAGGAACTCCCACTGGTCGGTGAAGATCGACTCGCCCTCGACGTCCCCGTAACCGAGGCCGTTCCACCGGAAGAGCTCGTCGTCGAGGAAACAGGGCGGACCCGCCGTCGGGAACACGTGCGGCGCCGCGACCTCTCGGATGTAGCGCATCGCGCGGTCCTCCTGGCCGATGCGCTTGCGGCGGGCGAACTCGCGCTTGGCGGCCTTGGGGAGGTCGTAGACCATCGGCCACCAGATGGCGCCGGAGAACTGCGTGAAGTGCGCGTCATAGGCGCCGAACTCCAGCAGCTCCGGGATGTCGAGCGGGTGCGCGTCGTTCTGGTCGACGATCCGCGCGGTGCCGTCGTCGAGGGAGAGCGCGGAGTCGCCGATGGGACCGTCGCCGGGGCCCTTGAGCGAGGTGATCATGAAGCGGAGGCCGTCGAGCTCCTGGGGGACCCCGGACTCGGTGCGCACGAAGTGGCGGAACCCCAGGTCGCGCAGCTCGTGCTCGAGCTCGTCGGTGGGGTAGTCCGGGAGCAGGACGCGGGCGTCCTTGGAGACGTGGTCGCGCAGGGTGTCCGCGTCGAAGTGGTCGCGGTGCAGGTGCGAGACGTAGAGGTAGTCGCAGTCGCCCAGGGCGTCCCAGTCGAGCTGCGTGTTGTCCGGGAACGGCACCCACGACGCGAAGAACGCGGGGGTCACCCACGGGTCGCACAGCACGCTGCCGCCCGCGGTCTCGAATCGCATCCCCGCGTGCCCGACTCCGGTCACCCGCACGAGCAGTCCTCCTCGGTCTCACCCCGGCCCGATCCCGATTGTCCGCGCCCGGGCACCGACGGGGCTTCCCGGGTGGGGTATGCCTGACCCGTGAGCCGAGTCCCTGTCGACGGAGACCCGATCGCCGCGCTGCGCGCCGTCGCCTTCTACTACGAGCGGGAGCGGGCGGACACCTATCGGGTGAAGGCCTACCGCTCAGCGGCCGACCGGTTGGCCGAGCTCGACCCCGACGAGGTCGCCTCCCGCGCCAGGGCCGGCACGCTCACCGACCTCAAGGGCGTGGGAAAGAAGACGGCGGCGGTCGTTGCGGACGTCGTCGCGGGCCGGACCCCGGAGACGCTCGCCGAGCTCGAGGGCCGTCACACCGAGCCGGTCGCCGGCGGGGTGGCGCTGCGCCAGGTGCTGCGGGGTGACTGCCACACGCACTCGACGTGGTCCGACGGTGGCAGCGACATCCTCGAGATGGCCCGGACCGCCCGCGACCTCGGGCACTCCTGGATGGTGCTCACCGACCACTCGCAGAACCTGACGGTGGCCAACGGGCTGTCCCCGGAGCGCCGGCGCCGCCAGTTCGACGTGATCGCCGAGGTCAACGAGGAGCTGGCGCCGTTCCGGCTGCTGCGCGGCATCGAGGTCGACATCCTCGAGGACGGCGCGATCGACGCCCCGGACGACCTGCTCGAGGAGCTCGACCTCGTCGTCGCCTCGGTGCACTCGAAGCTGCGGGCGCCCTCGGAGGAGATGACCGCCCGCATGGTCTGCGGCGTCTCCCACCCGCTGGTCGACGTGCTCGGCCACTGCACCGGCCGGCTCGTCACCGGGGGGCGCGGCACGCGGCCGCCGTCGACCTTCGACGCCGAGGCGGTGTTCGACGCGTGCCTGGAGAACGGGGTCGCCGTCGAGATCAACTCGCGCCCCGAGCGGCTCGACCCGCCCCGCGACCTGCTCCGCCAGGCCCTCGCGGCGGGGTGCGAGTTCGTGATCGACACCGATGCCCACGCCCCGGGGCAGCTGGACTGGCAGCCCTACGGGTGCGAGCGGGCCGTCGAGTGCGAGGTGCCGGCGGAGCGGGTGGTCAACACGCGCTCGGCCGACGACCTCCTCGCCTGGCGAACCCGCCTCTGACCAGGCGGTTCGATGTCGTTTGCGGGCTCGGCGATCTCGGCTTAGCGTGGAGGTACACGGGAGAGGAGGTGGTCCGACGTTGATGAACGACAGGACTCGTGAGGTGTCCGTCAGCTAGCCGACGTCAGGTCGTGGATTGGCCGGTTCCGCCCTCGCGGGCAGACACGTCGGCCGGCGAATTCCCGACGGACGCCAGACCCCCGGAGCGCTCGGGCTTCGTCCACCTGAGCCCCGCGGCCACGTGCCGCGGGAAACATGCTCCGGGGGTTTCTCCTGTCCGGGGTCGTGCCGGTGCGCGAGCTAGCGGGCGGCGTGGCGGGGTCGGTCGTCGACCCCGAACGACGAGCCGTAGGGCGCGTCCCGCTCCGAGCCGAACGGGACCGAGTCGTCCTCGCGACGACGCCGACGGCCGCCCTCGGGCTCGCCATAGGTGGGCAGATCCCCGCTGAGCGGGTCCCCGAAGCCGAAGCCGGGGACGTCGCCGGTGCGCGGCGCGTCGAGCGAGTACGGCGACTCGTACCGCGTCGCCCAGGAG
>NZ_JBVPVA010000880.1:0-8766 GCF_055612215.1 Actinomycetospora sp.
CCTGGTGGGACGAGCAGCAGTACGCCTGGGAGGTGCTGCTGCGGGCGCAGCGGCCGTGGGAGCAGGAGGGCCCGCTGCGCTGGGAGCGCCGGCTCGGCGCCGGGTGGGAGCTGCACGGGTCGACGCTGCCGGCCGACACCCCGGCGGCGCGGCGCTAGCCGGACGGGTGCTCAGCCCGCCCAGGTCTCGCTGAAGGAGACCTCGGCCGAGGTGGCGACGTGCCGGTAGAACTCCCAGACGGCGATGCATCCGGTCCCAGCAGCGAAGCGGGGGTCCCGCACCGCTGAGCGAGTGCCGTCCGGCAGCGTCAGGACCGCGGCGTCGCCGACGAACGTCACGTCCACGGCGACGGGGCTGCCGTCCTGCGGCACCGGGACGTACGACCCTCGCGCGACCTCGTCGACGGCGCCCTCGGAGAGCAGCCCGGCGATCCACCCGTCCGGGGTGAACACCATGTGGCAGTGCCCGGACAGCGGCGCCGACCCGGTCCACGCCACCAGCGCCACGGATCCCGACGACGCGCCCGGCCCGAACCTGATCCGGGCTCCGATGCGTCGCACCGGGGCGCCCAGCGGCTGGTGACGCCCTCACCTCAGGCTGTGGCGGGCGCCGGAGGTGGCTCGGAGGTGGGCACCGGACCTGGACCTCGACCCGTGCGCCTGCTCGGGGACGGCAGCGAAGGACGTGGTGACCTCGGACGGGACGTCGACGCCTGTCGAGCGGCCGAGGGTGGGCCCGGGGCCCGTCGGGGCGGGCGCTCCGGGGGCAGGCGCCCGGCCGTACGTCGCGTACGTGCCGTACCGGTCGGCGCGTGACGGACGGGTCATCGTCACGACCGACCCGACGAGACGTCCGCCGACGGCGCGCAGCGCCTCGGCGGCCGCGAGGACGGCGTCCTGCGGCGTCGATCCGGCCCGGCAGAGCAGCACCGCACCGTCGGAACGGGACGCGAGGACCGCCGCGTCGGCGACCGGACCGAGGGGCGGGGCGTCGACGAGCACCACGTCGTGGGTCTGGCGCAGCCGGGAGACGACGTCGGCCAGGGCGTGCGACGAGAGCAGGCCGCTCGGGTCGTGGGGCACGACGCCGCTGGTCAGCACGTCGACACCCCGCCAGCGCTGGAGCGCGGCGGTCAGCGCGACACGGCGGGCCAGCACGTCGGTGAGCCCGACCTCCCCGACCAGGCCGAGGCGGGAGGCGATCGTCGGGGCCCGCAGGTCACCCTCGACCACCGCGACCCGCGTGGTCGCGGCCAGGGCCGCAGCCAGCGCGCAGACCAGCGTCGTCTTCCCCTCGCCCGGGACGGCGCTCGTCACGGTGAGGACGGCCGGCGGGGTGTCGACGTCGGCGAACAGCAGATTGGTCCGCACCCGCCGGACCGCCTCGGCGTACTCGCCGGTCCCGGCCGGATCGACGGGACCGCCGGGCACCGCGGGCAGCGCACCCAGGGAGGTCGCTCCGATGAGCGCGGCGAGCTCGCGCGGCGAGGCCACCGAGCGGTCGGTCGCGGCACGAACCACCGCTGCGGCCGCGCCGAGCACGAGACCGAGGACCGCACCCACGACGAGATCGACCGACCAGCGGGGCGAGACCGGGGTGCTGTTGACGGCGGCGGTGTCCACGATGCTCACCACGACGGCGGGTGCGCCGCTCCCCTGCGGGCGCTCCAGCTCGCCGACCACCGTCACGAAGCGGGCCGAGATGGCGTCGGCCGTGTCCGCGGCACGCTGGGGGGACGAGTCGGTGACCGTGACCCGCAGCAGCGTCGAATCGGCGTCGGCGGTGACCGCGACGTCCTTGGCGAGTGTGGCGCTGTCCCCGCCGAGGGCCAGGCGGTCGATCACCGGCTGGAGGACGCGGTCCGAGGTGAGGATGTCCGTGTAGGACTTCACCCGCTGCTGCGAGAGCAACACCCCCTGGTAGGCGTTCTGCGCACTCGTGTCGTCGACCGCGGAGACGTAGAGGCTGGCGGTCGAGGAGTAGCTGCGCGGGACGAGCGCCGTGACCACGGTCGCGGTCAGCAGACCCACCAGCAACCCGACGACCAGCCACGGCCATCGGCGCCGGACGGCGGTGAGCAGGGCGACGAACGTCATCGGATTCCTCCGGGACCGGGTGCGGACGCAAGGACGGGGGCAGGACGTGCGGAGGTCGTCGCCGGGTCCGCAGCGACGTCCGGGGCGGTGGGAGGGCTGGTCGCCCCAGCGACGCCGAGACCGGCGAGCAGGGCGATCGGGAGGTACAGGTAGAGGTCGGCGATCTGGTTCTCGACCGCGCCCACCACCAGCCATGACGCGACGGAGACCAGCAGGACCAGGACGAGGCCGCGCTCGACCGACGCGGGACGACGCGCGAGCGCGACGCCGTCGACGATGGCTCCGAGGACGGTCACGGCGAACGCCAGCACCAGGACGACGCCACCTGCCGCGGCGAGCTGCAGGTAGATCGCGTGACCTTCGGCGACGACGTGCAGCCCGATGCCGCGCACCGGGGAGTGGGCGATGTCGTCGAGGGCCTGCTCACGGATGCGGCCCCGGATGGTGTTGGACTCCTCGGCGCTCTCGGCGCCGGAGAGCCGCAGGGTGGTGGCCGCCGTGTCGAGCAGGTGCGGCGTGAACGCGACGAGCAGCGTCACGACGACGGTGACCGCGGCCAGGAGGGGAGCGACCAGCCGACGCCCGGTGGGCTGGGTGAGGAGCGCGGCGGTCGCCGCGAGCACCGCGACGACGAGGCCACCCCGGGACTGCGAGACGACGAGGCCGCCGCCGAGCACGGCCAGCGCGACCAGCCACCCCGCCCGCGCCGCCCCACGCGCCTGCAGCAGCAGCCAGACCGCCGCCGGGACGGCGAGCGCGATCGCCAGCGACAGGTGGTTGGGCTGCGCGGTGAGCCCCGCCTGCCGTCCGCCGACGTCGACGACCGGGATGAGCCGCGCGCTGACGGCGGTGGCGCCGCTCTCGTCGCCGAGGGCGACGGCCGCGTTCACCGTCGCGCCGAGCACCCACACCGCCGCCAGCGTCCGCGCCCGACGAGGACGCGACCGCAGCGCCAGGCAGACGGCGAGCGGCAGCGCCAGCGCCGGGATGATCCAGCGGACGGCGTTGAGGACGTCCCCGACGGCGGCGTCGGGGATCTGGGCGGCGATGACCGCCTCGACGGGCACCTCGAAGCGTCCCGCGAGGTAGCCCCGGTCGGTGGGGGCCACGACGGACGCCGCGGCGACCACGGTGATGCCGGCACCGAGTACCCACACCCAGACCGGCACCCGGAGCTCCTGGCCGCGCGCGACGGCGAGGGGCGCCAGCACGAGGAGGGCGCCCGCGAGGCACAGGTGCGCGAGTGGGAGCCCGCCGGGTGAGACCCCGTTCCAGGTCGCGGCGAGCACGGCGAGCCCCAGCAGCCCCAGACCGAGCTCCTCGACCCCGCGGACCACCACCACGGCGCCCGCCACCAGCACGATCGCCGACACCGGCAGGGTGTCGGTGAGCGGGACGAGGCGCCCGGCGTCCAGCAGCAGCACGACGGCGACCAGGGCGGCGGCGCCGGCGACCGTCAGTGCTGCCGCGGCCGGAACGAGTGACCGTCCCTGCCCGCGGTGTCCGCTCACGCCGGGACCTCCGCCGCTCCCGGCGCCGGCGACGGAGCACGCTCGGTCGCGGACGTCTCCACCCGACGCCCGACCACCGCCGCCGCGCTCGTCGCGGCGAGCGCCGACGCCGCGAGACCCCAGGCCAGACCGAGCAGCCCGTCGGCCACGAGCCCGAGCGCGGCGCCCGAGAGCGTCGCGACCGCGGTCACCGCCTGCAGCCCGACCAGGGCCCCGCCGCGGCGGGCGCCGCGGACCTGGGCCAGGAACGGCACCGCGGCCCCGGAGAGCGCGGTCTGCAGGACGATGGGCAGCACCAGCGGTGCGGCGTCCACGTAGCGGGGAAAGAGCACCTCGAGGAGCACTCCGCGCAGCGGGACCGCGAGGAGCAGCACCGCGGCCAGCACGCCCGTCGCCGCCAGCGCGACCCACCGGGTACGCCGCAGGCCGGCGCGGTCGCCCGCGGCCCAGTGACGAGCCATCACCGGCGTCGCGAGGACCAGGAGGGCGGCGAACAGGGTGACCGGCGGCTGGAACACGAGGAGCTGGACCGCGCGCAACGCACCCACCTCGGCGGGCACGAGCGCGAGACCGGAGAGCAGCAGCACCAGGTAGACCTGCGCCTGCCCCAGGACCGAGGCGACCGAGAACCACCCGGCGACGTCGCGCGATGCGGTGAACCAGCGCCCCGGGCGCGAGGCCGCAAGGCCCGCCCGTGCCTCCGGCGTCACCGCGGCGACGGCGATCAGGGCGACGAGGGCGCCGACGCCCCAGGCCGCGCCGACCCCAACCACCGACCAGGCACCCGTCAGCGCGATGCCGCCGAGGATCGTCACCTGGCTCAGCGCCCAGACCGCGTCGACCAGGAGGGCTCGCCCGGTCTCGGCCCGGGCGAGCAGGACGTAGCGCCCGGCGTCGACGGCGAGCGCGCCCGGCACCCAGACGGCGAGCGCCAGCAGGCCCGCGCCGACCCCGCCGCCCCACACGAGGCCGGCCACGACGCAGAGCGCCGCCCCGGCCACTCCGAGGACCACCGCCGCGCCGAGCGCGGAGGCGCCGAGGCCGCGGCCGGAGGCGGTCGGGACCTGCGTGAGCAGGGGTTCGCCCACGAGGGCACGCCCCACGGCGCAGAGCACCGTGACCACGGCGTAGGCCGCGACGAAGGAACCGAACTGATCCGGGACCAGCACGACAGCGGCCACGAACGCGGTCAGGTAGTTGCTGGCCGACCCCACGATCTGGTCGACGACGCCGAGCACGGCCCGGCGACGGGTCAGGGTCGGTGTGGCTGCTGCACCGGTCATGGCCTCAGGCGATCTCGGTGTGGGTGCGGGTGAAGAACGGCAGGTCGGAGCTGAGGGGGCGCGCGGCGCGAGCCGGTGAGCCGGCGAACACGTAGGAACCCTCGAGCTTCCGGGTCACGACCGACCCGGCGGCGACGATCGAGCGCGGCGGGACCTCCGCACCGGGCAGCAGCAGTGCCCGGGTGGCGACCAGGGAGTACTCCCCGATCCGGACCGGGCTCGCGTCCTGCACCATCCGCTCCATGTCGACCGCGTGGGTCTGGACGATCGACCCGAACCCGGCGATCGCGGCGAAGTCGCGGAGCTCGACGAGGTCGCACGCGTCGACGAAGTGCATGACGCTGATCAGCGAGTGCCGGCCCATGAGGAGCTCGGGACGCCGGCCCTCCAGGCCCTGGAAGTAGCCGGTGGAACGGCGGACGGCGTTGACCCACACGAGCATCAGCACCACGGCGCCCTCGTCGAGGCGGACCTGCTCCAGCCCACGCATCGCGACGAGGTGGCCGATGCGGGCGCGCTCGCCCATGACGAGGTGGTCCACGTCGATGATCGAGTGCCCGATGCTCGCGGTCGGGGCGAGCTCGTAGCCGAGCAGCCGCGTGTGCACGAAGCGCCGCAGGGCCCCCGGCAGCACCGCCGCCGAGACGGCGAGCAGGGTGCGCACCCTGCGGTGTCTGATCACGACGCCACCGCCGTGGGGATCCAGGGCTGCAGGCGCGCGAGGTCCTTGCGCACGGTGAAGCCGAAGATGTTGCCCTGCCCGCGGGCGATGGTGTTCAGCCCGGCGTTGAGGGCCGCGATCGCCCGCGCACGCCCGCCGATCACGGAACGCATCGAAGCCGTGAGCGCGCGGTCGGTGCCGATCAGCCACTCGCTGTGGAACTCGATCGGCACGTCGTGCCCGGGGTCGAAGGACGCGATGGTCTTGCGGACCTCGCGGCGCGTCCACCGGTAGACGTGGTTGGGCACCCCGGTGCCGTCGACGCCGCCGGTGATTCCGCCGCCGTCGAGGACCGCGGCGTGCTCGTAGACCCCGGCGAGCCCCATCGAGCAGGCCAGGCGCATCAGCGGCGAGTCCTGGTTCTCGACGGCGACCACGGTGGCACGGGCCACGCGGTACATCTCGTGCAGCGCCTGGTGCGGGCGGCTGCAGTGGTGCAGGCCGGCGTGCCCGATCACGTGGTCGAAGCTGGCGTCGGCGAACCCGGTGGAGTGCGCATCGCCGGCGTGACCACCCGAGAGGCGGGACGACGGCGAGTCCGGCGCCATGTTGGTGAAGGTGGCGTTGGTCAGTCCGAGCTCGCGTGCGACCGACTGGTCGAACACGCCCGCGAACTGCACGAGGATCGAATCGTGCCGTCCCATCACGCCACGCGTGACGAGGTCGGACAGGATGGCGGCGTACGCGCCGCCGCTGGCCTCACCCACGGAGAACCTCCCGGTAGACGTCGGTCAGCGCCTGGGTCCAGGCGCCGGTGGAGAACCGCCGGGCGTGCGCGGAGCGCGCCCGGCCGGACAGGGCGGGCCGGTCGCGCTGCACGTCCTTGAGGGCGACGGCGAGCTCGGCCGGGTCCGGGAGCCGGTCGGCGCCGAGCCGGACGACCGCGCCGGTACCGTGCGCGGCCACGTCGTCGGCGGCGCCGTTGCCGGCGAAGGCGACCACCGGCACCCCGGCCGCCAGCGCCTCGACGTAGGTCAGCGGTGGCCCGGCCTCGGCCCAGAGACTGGGCACGACGAGGCCGGTGTAGCCGGCGAGGCGGGTCCGCACCTCGTCGTTCCCCATGCCGCCGAGGAAACGGATGCCGGACCGCCCGCCGAACCGCGCGGTCAGGTCGTCCGCGAGCTCACCACTCCCGACGACGTCCAGCGCCAGCCCCGCCGGCCACGCCGCCAGGAGCTCGGACACCCCTTTCTCCGGGGAGAGACGCCCGACGTAGAGCCAGCGGGGAGCGTGCGCGTGGTCGGCGGTCTCCGGAGGCGCCACGTCGGGCGCGCGGCCCACGGCGTTGGGGACGACGACGAGCCGCCGCGCGTCGACACCGGCCGCGACGTACTCGTCGGCAGCACGCCGGGAGATGGCGATCAGGCGGTCGGCCCGGGCCACCACCGGGTGTCGGGTGGCTCCGCCGCGCCCGGCGATCGCCAGCGGCAGCGTTGCCACCCGCGAGTGCTGGAAGCACCGGTGACGCACGGCGGCCGCCGGGTTCGTCACGCAGTCGGTGCAGCGCCGACCGTCACGCAGCAGCGTGCCTGCCGGGCAGATCGGGCGGAAGTTGTGCAGGGTCGCGACCAGCGGGCCCTCCCACCGGGCGAGCCAGCGGGTCCCGAAGTTCGGGAAGAGGTTGTGCACGTGCACGACGTCGGGGGCGACCCGGCCGAGCATCTCGCTCGGGTCCGGCCCGACCCCGGTGAGCACCGTCGCCGCGGCTTCCACGGGGTACCAGGGACGGCGCCCGCGCTCGTCGTTGTGCTGGGCGATGACGACGGCCTCGTGCCCCGCGGCGGTCAGCGCCTCGACCTGCGCGTCGACGACGACGTTCTCGCCGCTCGGGACCGCTGAGTGGTGGTAGCTGTGGACGAGCGCGATCCTCATGCCGGCTCCGCTCGGGGGGTGGTGACGTCGGTGGGGCGATGCGTGGCCGCGAGGGCGTGGACCGAGGCGCGCGTCGGACGCACGGCCGGCAGGCTGCACGGTGCGTGACGCCCGGCGGCCAGCTGCTCGACCCAGGCGACGTAGGAGGCGCGGGCCACGTCGACGTGGAGGACGTCGCGGGCGAAGAGCTGGCCCCGCAGCCCCATGGACTCGGCCTCGGCCCGGTCGGCCCGGACCGCCACGACCGCGTCGAGCAGCGCGTCCGGGGCGCCGGGCAGGACCGTGACACCCGCACCGGAGCTCGCGATCTCGGCGCTCGCGGCACTGAGCGGGTTCGTCGCGGCCACGATCGGGCGTCCGGCGGCGAAGTAGGAGGTCAGCTTGGAGGGGACGCACATCTCGGCGATCCCCGGGCGTTCGTGGAGCACCAGGACGTCCGCGGCGGAGAGCACGTCGGTGAAGTGCGCCGCCGGGAGGGGGTCGTGGAACTGGAGCCGCTCGACGTCGCGGCCGAGACCGGCCAGCGAGTCGCGGCGGTTGCCGTGCCCGAGCAGCACGAACCGGACCGCGAGGCCACGACGGTCCGCGACCCGCGCCGCCTCGACGACCGTCTCGAGTCCCTGCTTGGCGCCCATGTTCCCGGCGTGCAGCGCGATGATCTCGTCATCGCGCCACCCGAGCCGGCGACGGACCTCGCGGACCGCTGCACCGCGGCCGGTCGCCGGATCGATGTGGGTCCAGTTGCGGATGGTCGTGATCCGGTTCTCGTCGACACCCAGCGCGGCGAGCGAGCGGCGGAAGCGCGCGTGGATGGCGACGACCCCGTCGGCGCGGCAGAGCAGGGTGCGCTCCAGCGCGGCGGCCCCGCCGGCGGCGCGCCCGAGCGATCCGGTCTCGGAGAGGGCGTGGCTGTAGAGGTCCTGGGGGACGACGCCGAGCGCGGTGCGTCCGGGACGACGGCGTAGCGCCGCGGTCCCGATCGACAGCAGTGCCGGGCTGACCGCGAGGACGACGTCGGGTTGCGCGCCGCCGTGCGTGACGACCCGGGCCGCGCGAGCGGCGAACGTGGCCTCGAGGCGGACGCGGCCGAGACCGGTCGGATCCGCGGGCACCGGGTGGTTCACGCGGGTGATCCGCACCGCGCCGTCACGTTCCTCGATGCGACGGCCGCCGTAACCGGGCTCGACCCGCCAGGTCGGGTAGTGCGGCAGCCCGGTGACCACGTGCACGTCGTGCCCGGCGTCGGCCAGGAACCGGGCGATGCCGGTGGTGTACGGGGCGAT
>NZ_JBVPVA010000961.1:0-12474 GCF_055612215.1 Actinomycetospora sp.
ACGGGAGGGCGCCGCGGGAGGCGACGCCGTCGAGGGTCACGGTGCTCGAGGTCGGGGGGTCGGAGGTCGGGGCGTCGGAGGTCGGCGCCACGACAACCGGCGTCGGGCGCGCGGACGTGATGGGTCCCGCGTCGTGGCCGGGGCTGCATCCCGCGGCCGTGAGTCCCCCTGGGAGGAGCCCCACGAGGACGATCGCGGCGGCGGGGATCCGGCGGCGGAGTCCGGGCACCGCCCGATTGTGCGCGGACGCCGCCGAGCTGACGAGGTCACACGGGCGGCTCGGGAGGTGACCGCGTCAACCCGCCGCCGGTCAGGCCTTCACCATGCCGTGGGGGTCGATGACGAACTTCTTCGCCACGCCGGAGTCGAACTGGGCGTAGCCCTGCGGTGCCTCGTCGAGCGTGATCGTCGTGGCGTTGACGGCCTTGGCGATCTGGACCTTGTCGCGCAGGATCGCGTTCATGAGCTGGCGGTTGTAGCGCATCACGGGGCACTGGCCGGTGGTGAACGAGTGCGACTTGGCCCAGCCGAGCCCGATCCGGATCGACAGGCTGCCCTCCTTGGCGGCGTCGTCGGAGGCGCCCGGGTCCCCGGTGACGTACAGGCCGGGGATGCCCAGCTTCCCGGCGGCGCGGGTCACCTCCATGATCGAGTTGAGGACGGTGGCCGGGGCCTCACCGGCGTCCTTGCCGTGTCCGCGGGCCTCGAAGCCCACCGCGTCGACCGCGGCGTCGACGACGGGCTCGCCGACGATCTGCTCGATCTTGTCGGGCAGCGAGCCCTCCTCGGTGAGGTCGACGGTCTCGGCGCCGATGGCGCTCCTCGCGTGGGCCAGGCGCTCCTCGTTCATGTCCCCGACGATGACCGCGGCCGCGCCGAGCAGCTGGGCCGAGGCGGCGGCGGCGAGACCGACGGGGCCGGCGCCGGCGATGTAGACCGTCGAGCCCGTGGTGACACCGGCGGTGACGCAGCCGTGGTAGCCGGTCGGGAAGATGTCGGAGAGCATGGTCAGGTCGAGGATCTTCTCCAGGGCCTGGTCGCGGTCGGGGAACGGCAGCAGGTTCCAGTCCGCGTAGGGCACCATCACGTACTCGGCCTGACCGCCCTGCCAGCCGCCCATGTCGACGTAGCCGTAGGCCGAGCCCGGACGCTCGGGGTTGACGTTGAGGCACACCCCGGTGTGGCCCTCCTTGCACATCCGACAGCGCCCGCAGGCGATGTTGAACGGCACGGAGCACAGGTCGCCCTGCTTGATGAACTCCACGTCGCGCCCGACCTCGACCACCTCCCCGGTGATCTCGTGGCCGAGGATGAGCCCGGGCGGCGCGGTGGTACGCCCCCGGACCATGTGCTGGTCGGAACCGCAGATGTTGGTGGAGACGCAGCGCAGGATCACCCCGTGCGGGCACTGCCGTCCCACGTTCGCCGGGTTCACCCCCGGTCCGTCCTTGAGCTCCAGGCCCGGGTACTCGATGTCCTGGACCTCGACCTTCATGGGCTCGATGTAGGCCACGGCCTTCATGAGGCGCTCCTGACGATTCAACCGGCGCCGGGCCTTCCCCGGCGCTCCTCCCCCAGGCTCCCCTGATGTGGCCCCTGTCACTCGGCCGACGCGCACCGGGCTCGGCGTGCACCGTCGGTGGGGTCGGGTGCGACATCTGCACCGGCCGTGGTGAGACTGGCGGGGTGAACCGAGTCGAGGACGGCGAGGAGACCGCCCGGCCGGCCGAGCGGTCGTCGGCGACGCTGCGGCGCTGGCGGCGGCGCCTGGCCGACGAGCACGCCGAGGCACAGGTCTACCGGCACCTCGCCGAACGGCGCACCGGCGAGGACCGGGACGTGCTGCTCGGTCTGGCCCGGGCCGAGGAACGTCACGCCGCCCACTGGGCCCGGCTGCTCGGCGACCAGGCCGGCCGGCCCCGCAACGGGAACCCGCGGATGCGGCTGCTGGCGTGGCTGGCCCACCGCTTCGGCTCGGTGTTCGTGCTCGCGCTGGCCCAGCGCGCCGAGGCCCGCACCCCCTACGACGACGACGCCGACGCCACCGCGGCCATGACCGCCGACGAACGCATCCACGAAGAAGTGGTGCGCGGCCTGGCCGCCCGCGGCCGCGCCCGGGTCTCGGGCACGTTCCGAGCCGCGGTGTTCGGCGCCAACGACGAGCTGGTCAGCAACCTCTCCCTCGTCCTCGGGGTCACCGGCGGCGGCGTCGCCGCCCACACGGTGCTGCTCACCGGGGTCGCCGGGCTGCTGGCGGGAGCGCTGTCGATGGGTGCCGGCGAGTACGTCTCGGTGCGCTCGCAACGGGAGCTCCTCGCGGCGTCCCGGCCCGACCCCACCGCCCCGCGCTACCTGCCCTGGCTCGACGTCGACGCCAACGAGCTCGCTCTGGTCTACCGCGCACGGGGGATGAGCACCGAGGAGGCCGACCAGCACGCCGCCGAACAGCTCGCCGACCTCGATCCCTCCCCCGACCGTTTCGCCGCCGGCTCCGGCGCCGGGGTCGACCCCGATCACGAGGTGGTCGGCACCGGCCTGGGCGCGGCACTGTCGAGCTTCGCGTTCTTCGCGTCCGGGGCCGCCGTGCCCATCCTGCCGTTCCTGTTCGGCCTCACCGGACTGGTCGCCGTGCTCGTCGCCCTGCTGGCGGTCGGGGCAGCCCTGATGGTCAGCGGAGCCATCGTCGGCATCCTCTCCGGCGGGCCCCCGCTGCGCCGCGGCCTGCGGCAACTGGCCATCGGCGCCGGCGCGGCCGGGATCACCTACGCCCTCGGCCTCCTCGTGGGTGGCGCCGTCGGCTGAGGGCTACTGGACCCGGCCGAACACGGTCTGGTCGTGGTAGAGCCGGTGGACCCCGACGGTCTCGCCGGCATCGGGCGCGTCGATCTGCTGGCCGCCGCCGATGTAGATCCCGACGTGGTGGGCGGTGCCGTCGGAGCTGACGCCGAAGACCAGGTCGCCGGGACGGGCCTCGTCGCGGGTGATCCGCGTGGTGGCGTTCATCTGGGCGTCGGCGGTCCGGGGCAGCTTCGTGCCGTTGGCGGAGAACACCTGCGAGGTGAGCCCGGAGCAGTCGACCCCGGAGTGGGTGTTGCCACCCCACTCGTAGGCGGTGCCGATCCAGGTGCGGGCGGTGCCGACGACCCCGGCCACCGCGGCGTGCGGCGCAGCAGCCGTCCGTGTGGCCGTGGCGGTCCCGCCGGACCGGGGGGCGACGGCGTCGTCGGCGCCGAGGACGAGGTGCTGGCCGACGGCGAGGACGTCGGGAGCGGCGAGGTGGTTGGCGTCGGTGAGCGCCGCGACGGTGCTGTGGTGGGCGGCCGCGATCGCGGAGAGGGTGTCCCCGGCGACCACCGTGTAGCCCGCGTCGGTCTGGGCGGCGGGCGCCGTGTGGGGGGTCGCGAGGGTCGCCGTCGTCGGTGCCGCCTGCGCGGCGGGAGCGCCGAGCGCGCCGAGGGCGGCCAGGGCGAGGGGGCCGGTGGTCGCGGTCACGAGTGCGGAGCGGAGGCGCAGCGGGGTGTGGGGTGCGCGGTGCTTGGGCGGCATGGAGGACCTCGGGGAAGGGCCGGCTCCTCGGGGAGCGCGATCCGGTCGGGGCTGCGCGTGTCGAGACAGCGGGGCCGGCGGCGGGGGAGCGGCGACGGCGCGCAGCAGTGCGGTGATGGCGTGGTTGCGGGGCGTGGTGAGGCTAGGAACCGCCGGCGGTCCGGCTGCGCCAAGCTGAGACCGGGAGCGCGTGGACTGCGCCGACCTGTCGTTCGCACACGCCCAAGGCTCCCCCCGGGCTCCGACCCGCCCAGTCCCTTGCGCCGTTCGCCAGCGTGCGTCTCAGCCGGGAACCACGCGGGCGGGACGGCGCGGCCGGGCGGTCGCGCGGCAGCGACGACCGGATCCGCCGGCGTCGGGCTTCCTGGCCCACCTGCTGCTCGACGAGCTCATCGACCGAGCACCGCGAACCGCGCCCCCGACGGGTCGGCGAGCACGGCCCGCCGCCCCGCGCGGTGCGGCCCGGGCTCCCCGACGACGAGTCCGCCCGCGGCGGTCGCGGCCGCGGCGGCCACGGCGACGTCGGCCACGGCGAAGTGCACCAGCCAGTGCGGCAGCGCGTCGCCGGCGAACACGACGGCGCCGAGCGCCGGCCCGCCGCGGTGAAGCGTCGTGGTGCCGGGCTCGTCGGTCGGTGCGTGGGTGTGGCCCAGGACGGCGCCGTAGAACGTCTTCGTCTGCCCGGGCTCCGCCGAGGCCGCCTCGACCCACGCCGGGCCGGGCCCGACGTCGTCGGACTCCCACAGCCCGACGACGGCGCCGCCCGCGTCGAGCGCGACGGCGACGAGGCCGCCGAGCCCGTCGTCGTCGGGACCGTGCAGCAGCATGCCGCCGGCCTCCACGGCCCGGTCGGCGGCGTCCGCCGCGTCCTCGACGGCGAAGTAGAGCGTCCAGCCGGGCGGGCTGCCCTCGGGGCCGCCGATCCCCGCCACGCGGCGCCCCTCGGCGAGCGCCACCGCCTCGTGGTGCCCGGCCGCGCCGTCCTCGGTGAACGTCCAGCCCAGGACGGCGGCGTAGTAGGCGAGGACGTCCGGCCCGTCGCCGATCGTGAGGTCCGCCCAGCAGGGCACGCCGTCGGCCATGACCGGCAGTGTGGCCCGCGGAGCGGGACGGCGCCGGACGCACGACGACCCCCGCCGCGGTCCGACGGGGGTCGTGGGTCCTGGAGTGGAGCTGAGGGGAATCGAACCCCTGACCTACTCGATGCGAACGAGTCGCGCTACCAACTGCGCCACAGCCCCGACGACCGTGAACTCTAGCAACCATCGCGCACCGCCCCCGCCCCCGGGTGGTCGTCCACGGACCCCTCGCGGGAGGCAGGTTCCGTGGACGGCCACCCGGGGGCGGGGCCGGGTGCGCGGCGGTCAGGCGCCGGCGGCCACGCGGCGGTAGGCCGGGACGCGGGAGTCCGAGAGGTCGTGGAAGTCGGGGTGCTCCTCGCTGTCGGCGACGAGCTCCATGCCGTCGGGGACCGCCGGGGCCGGCGTGCGCGGAGCGATCCAGCGGGGCGCGGGGACGTCGAGGTCCTCGTACCCGTCGTCGTCGTGGTCCCGGTCGTCGTGCGCGTCGAGGTCGGGGTCCTCGTCGTCGAAGCCGTCCGCGACCTCGTCGTCGGCGCCCCACTGCTGGACCTGCGCGAGGCGGGCCTCGTGCTCGGCCTGCCGGTCGCGACGGGCCTCGAGCGCGCGGCGCTCCCCGGTGAGGCGGGCGAGGCGGCGCCGGCGGACCTCGTCCTCGATCCGCGTCTGGCGGCGCAGGAAGACGAGGTAGCCGACGAGGCCGAGGTCGGTGACGACGTGCAGCCACCACAGCACGGGGCTCACGACGAGGGCCGCGAGCAGCGAGAGCACGGCGATCGCGATGAGGCCCAGGGCCACCCGCTGGCGGAAGGTGTAGCGGGCGTGCGCGGCGGCCGCCGCGGCGTCCGCGTCGAACCCGCCGCGGCCCGGGCGGTAGGTCCGCGGGCGGACGTCGTCGTCCGGCGCGGCGGCGTCGGGTCCGTACCCGTCGTCGTACTCGTCGTCGTGAGCCTCGGTCGCGAGGCGTCCCTCGTCGCGGTCGTCCATGCCCTCGTCCTCCCCGGCGTCGTCCCGGAACGGTCTGCGGCCCCGGCCGCGATCGAGGACGCGGCCCTCCGGCGCATCCGCGCCCGCCGCGTCGGTCTCGTCCGTGTCGGCGGTGTCCGCCGCGTCCACGGTGTCCTGCGGATCGGCGCCGGCCCGCTGCGGCGTCGCGGTGATCACGGTGGCGACGGGCGCCGCGGGGCGCTCCGGGCGGGCGAGCACCCGCGAGGCCAGGTGCGCCTCGGCCGGCTGCGGCACCATCTGGCGCCGACGGGCCACCACCGGCACGAGCACGGCCAACCACGCCACCACGAGCGCGGTGAACACCAGCGAGCTCGGCACCGTGCGCCCTCCCCGACCCCTCGTCCCCCCGACCACAGGACCGGACTCCCAGGGACCGGTCCTCTCGGACCGGACCCCGTGAGGACCTGACCGACGCTCGCCACGCTAGTCACACGAGTCCCATCCGCCCCGTAGCCGACACGGCGTGTCGTGCGCGAACCGTGACGACGACCCTCCAGTGAGGGAAGCAGTGTGGCGAACACTGGTCCGGTGGCCACTCGATGGACTGTCGGAACGAGGAATCGTCTGGGCCGTGTGGGTGGTCGAGCAGAGGTCGAGGCCCGTGTGGGGGTCGAGGGCGGCGGACGGGCCGGGGCAGTGGGCTTCTCAGGCCCGGGTGGCGCGCCCGGCCCGCAGCACACGGCCGACGAGACCGTCGGGGAGGACGTCCTCGGCGGTGACCGCGAGGACGACGTGGTCACGCCAGTCGCCGTCGACCTCGAGGTAGCGCTTGAGCAGCCCCTCCTCGCGGAAGCCGAGCTTGCGCAGCACCCGCAGGCTCGCGCCGTTCTCGGGACGGACGGTCGCCTCGATGCGGTGCAGCCCGACACGGGAGAAGCAGTGGTCGACGGCGAGCGCGACGGCCGCCGTCGTGACGCCCTTCCCGGCGTGCTCGGCGGAGACCCAGTAGCCGACGTAGGCGGAGAGGAGCGGCTCGCGCACGATGTTGCCGACGACGACCTGGCCGGCGAACCGGCCGTCGATGGTCAGCGCGTAGGGCAGCGCGGTGCCGGCCCGGCCCATGGCGCGCAGCGTCCCCCAGCGCCCCGGCCACTCCACGAGCGCGTTGTGGTCCGCCCAGCGCCCGGGCGGGACCGGCTCCCAGGGCGTCAGGTAGGCCTCGTCTCGCAGCCGCAGGCGCGACCACTCGCGGCCGTCCCGGAAGCGGACCGGGCGCAGCGAGACGACCCCGGCCGGGGTCCGCAGCTCGCGCAGCCAATCGGGCCAGCCGGGGTGGCGGCCCGTCGGGCGCGTCCCTCCCCAGATCGGCACGACCATGCCGGGAGTTCTAGCAGAGGTGCGCTCCGCGCTCGTGAGCACTAATCCGCCCTATGACACGGACTAGTGCTCACGAGGCCGCAGGCCACCTACCGCGGCGCCAGGAACGCCACGCGGACCTCCTCGTCGAGCCCGGCCTCGGTGACGTCCTCGTCCAGCACGATCAGCGCGTTCGCCTCGGCCAGCGACGACAGCAGGTGCGAGCCCGCCGTCCCGAGCGGCTGGGCGAGGTAGTCCCCGCTCGTGCGGTCGCGCAGCAGCTGCCCCCGGACGTAGCTGCGGCGCCCGGGCCGGGACGCCACCGGGGAGAGCAGCCGCGCCGTCACCTCGCGGCGGTGCAGCTCGGGCCGGCCCAGCGCGAGGCGCACCAGCGGGCGCACGAGCACCTCGAAGACGATCAGGGCGGAGGTCGGGTTGGCCGGGAGCAGGAAGGTCGGGATCTCGTCGTGGCCGAGGCGCGCGAACACCTGCACCGAGCCTGGGTGCATCGCCACGCGGGAGGTGTCGACGGGGCCCAGGTCGCCGAGCGCCGCGGCGACCGCCTCGCCGTGCTCCCCGCCGACGGCCCCGGCCACCAGCACCACCTCGGCCAGCCCGAGCCGCGCCTCGACGGCCTCGCGGACCAGCGCCGGGTCGCTCCCGACGATCCCGATGCGGGTGACCTCCGCGCCCGCGTCGCGCGCCGCGGCGGCGAGCGCGTAGGAGTTCACGTCGAGAACCTGGCCGGCGCCGGGCGTGCGGTCGACGTCGACGAGCTCGTCGCCGACGGCGATCACCGAGACCCGCGGCCGCGGGTGCACCAGGACCTTCGTCCGCCCCACCGCGGCCAGGAGACCGACCTGCGCGGGCCCGACGACGACGCCGCGGCGCACCGCGACGTCCCCGGGCGCGACGTCCTCGCCGGTCCGGCGCACGAACGCCGCCGACGGCACGGGGGCCTTGACGGTGACGCGGGCGCGGCTGGAGGGCACGGCGTCGTCGGTGTGGTCGTGCGGGGCGACGGCGTCGGCAAGGGTCGGCAGCGGGGCGCCGGTGGCCACGCGGACGGCCTGGCGCGGGCTGAGCCGGTGGGCCTGGCGCGACCCGGCGGCCACCTCGCCGACCACGGGCAGCTCCACCGGCTCGACGTCGGCCTCCCGCACGTCGACGGCGCGCACCGCGAAGCCGTCGACGGCGGCCTGGTCGAACCCGGGTAGTGCGCGGTCGGCCACGACCTCCTCGGCGCACAGCAGCCCCTGCGCCTCGGAGATGGGCACGCGCACGGGGGCGGGTCGCACCGCGGCGTCGAGCACCCGGCGCAGCTGGGCATCCACGGTCCTCACGGGCCCATCGTGCTACGACACGCCGTGCGATCGGGGCACCGACGCGCCCGGGTCCCCACGGCGCGCCCGGGCGTCACCCGGCTGTCGGGGGGTCCGGCTAGGGTCGCCCGGGTCCCGATCGCGAGCGAAGGCAGCCCGAACCATGGTCGATCCGGCCGCTGTGAGCGCCGACCACCCCGCCGTCGTCAAGCTGGAGAAGGCCGGCGCACACCCGATGGAGCTCGCCGCGTTCCGCCGGCGGCTCGCCCAGCTGGCCACGCCCGGCGTCGGGACACTGCCGGGCGACGAGCTCTCGCCCGTCGAGCCGCTCCCCCGCCTCGAGGACCTCCCCGAGCCCGATGAGGAGACCACGCGCGCAGTGCTGGACCGCCTCGCCGTCGTGAAGCTCAACGGCGGCCTCGGCACCAGCATGGGGCTCGACGGGCCGAAGTCGACGCTCGAGATCAAGCCCGGGCACAGCTTCCTCGACGTGATCGCCGTCCAGACGCTCGCGATGCGCCGCGCCACCGGGGCCCGGCTGCCGCTGCTGCTCATGGACTCGCCGACCACCCGCCCGCCGTCGCTGGAGCGGCTGCGCGCCCACGCGGGCCTGGACGACCAGCCGCTGCCGCTGGACTTCCTGCAGGGCATCGAGCCGAAGCTCGACGCGGAGACCCACGAGCCGGTGGAGTGGCCCGCCGACCCGCAGCTGGAGTGGTGCCCGCCGGGTCACGGCGACATCTACACCGCGCTCGCGGCCAGCGGGATCGCCGCGACGCTGCTCGAGGCGGGCGTGCGCTGGTGCTTCGTCTCCAACGCCGACAACCTCGGCGCGCGGCCCGACCCGCGGATCGCAGCCTGGCTCGCCGAGCACGAGGTCCCGTTCCTGCTGGAGGTGGTGCGCGGCACCGAGTCCGACCGCAAGGGCGGGCACCTCGCGGTGCGCGACGGCCGCCTCGTGCTGCGGGAGTCCGCGCAGGTCCCGGAGGGCGACCCGTCGTTCGGTGACCTGGACCGGTGGCACTACTTCAACACCAACAACATCTGGTTCGACCTGCGGGCGATCACGGCGCTGCAGGAGGACGACCCGGCGGCCCCGGAGCTGCCGCTGATCGTCAACCGCAAGACCGTCGACCCCACCGACAAGGGCTCCACCCCGGTCCTGCAGCTCGAGACGGCGATGGGCGCGGCGATCTCGACGATCGACGGGGCCGGCGCGCTCGAGGTGCCGCGCACCCGGTTCGCGCCGGTGAAGACGACCGACGACCTGCTGGTCGCGCGCTCGGACCTGTGGGAGCTTCGCGACGACGGCGCGATGGTGCCGCACTTCGAGGGCCGGCCGCCGCTGGTCTCGCTCGACAAGGCCCACTTCGGGATGCTGCGCGACTTCGATGCCCGGTTCCCGGCGGGCGCTCCCTCGCTGGTGGACGCCGAGCGGCTGGACGTGCGCGGGGACGTGACCTTCACCGGGCCGGTGACGGTGCGGGGGTCGGTGACGCTCGAGGGTCCGCGCGAGGTGGAGGGCACGCTCGAGGGGTGAGCCCGTGACCAAGGACGCGCTGCGCCGCGAGCTGCTCGCCCGGCGTCGGGAGCGAGGCGACGACGCCCGGTGGCGCGACGCGGCGGCGCTCGCGGCCGGGCTGCCCGGGGTGCTCGACGCCCTCGACGCGGACCCGCGGCGCCCGCTCTGCCTGCACGTGCCGGTCCGGCGCGAGCCCGGGGCGGCCCCGGACGGGGCGGTCCCGCTGCTCGACGCGGCGGTCGCGCTGGGTCGGCGGGTGCTGCTGCCGGTGACGGTCGGAGAGGCACCGCTGGACTGGGCGTCGTTCGGCGGGCGGGAGGACCTCGTGCCGGGGCCGCACGGGCTCCTCGAGCCCGGGGGCGCGCGGCGGGGACCGGGGGCCATCGGGGACGCGGCGGTCGTCGTCGTCCCGGCGCTCGCGGCGACGCCGGGCGGGGTCCGGCTGGGCCGCGGCGGCGGGCACTACGACCGGAGCCTGCCGCTGGCGGGTCCGTCGACCGTGCTGGTGGCGCTGATCGGCGACGACGAGCTGCTCGAGGAGCTGCCCGCCGAGCCGCACGACGTGCTGGTGGACGCCGTGTGGCGGCCCGGCGCCGGCCTGCTGCGGACCGGTGCGCGGGGAACAGCGTGATCCCCGACCGTGTTGGCACTCGTGCGAGGTGAGTGCCAGATACACTCCCTCGACGCAGAGTCCCCTCGGGTGACGACAGGAGCGAGCGTGCCCACCTATCCCTACGCCTGCACCGAGTGCGACCACCGGTTCGAGCAGGTCCAGGCGTTCACCGACCCGTCGCTCACCGAGTGCCCGGTGTGCGGCGGCCGGCTGCGCAAGGTGTTCTCGTCCGTCGGGATCGTGTTCAAGGGCAGCGGTTTCTACCGCAACGACAGCCGCGCGACGGCTTCGAGCTCGTCGTCCTCGTCGGACACCGGCGCGGCGTCCTCGGGCGAGTCGTCGTCGGCGTCCGGTTCGTCGGACTCGGGCACGTCGGGATCGTCCGACGCGAAGTCCGGTTCGGACACGAAGTCGGGCTCGGATGCGAAGTCCGGGTCGTCGTCCTCGAACGGGTCGACGTCGGGCGGCTCGTCGTCCGGGTCGAGCACCACGGCGGCGAAGAGCGCGTAGCTCCGGCACGCCGGCGGACGAGGGAGAGGTCCGGGTCGGCAACCCCGAGTCGCCGACCCGGACCAACACGGTGCTCGACCCGCTCCCCAGCGGTCGGTGGCCCCGTGCCTTGTACAACGAGAGACGCCGCCGACTGACGCGCGTTGCGCGGTAACGGGTTTGAAATTCCTGGATCACCCATTCGGCGCACGGTCTCAGCGCGTTCGGCGACGACCCGTGGCGGCCGGCTGTCGCCCGGACGAGGCGTTCGCCCCGGGATTGCCTTCGTGCACGGCCAGCACCGGTGACCGTGCGAGCAGGAAGACGCCGACGGTGAGCATCACGGCGCCGATCAGCCCGCCCCAGAACCAGAGCCCCCCGGCGACCTCCTCGCCGAGCAGCCCGGTCCCCCAGAGGAACGCCAGCAGGGGGTTGCCGAGCGTGAGGCCCGGCTGCGAGGCGAGGAGCCGGCCCGCGCGCAGTCCGGACTGCAGCGTCCAGAACGCGAGCGGCCCGACGGGGATCAGCAGGTAGCTCTGCCACGTCGTGACGACCTCGCCGAGCCCGCCGACCGCCAGCGCGTCGGTCATCGCCTTGATGATGACCGCGACGAAGCCCGACCCGATCCCGGCCGCGATGCCGAAGAAGGCGGCCTTGCCCACCGGGCCCGAGGTCTGCGCGATCGCGACCGCGGCCCCCATCACGGCGAGGGTCACCAGCGTCCCGAGGATCCAGCGCAGGTTCCCGGCGGCGAGCGCGTCGCCGTCGTGCGGGCGCAGGCAGGCCAGCAGGACCACCAGCCCGACGCTCATCGTCGCCACGGCGCCCCACTCGTACCGCCGCAGCGTGCCCCCGAGGATCCACTTGCCGACGAGCAGGGTGAACGGCAGCTCCATGACCAGCACCGGCTGGACCAGCGAGACCGAGGCGAGCCGCAGCGCGAGGATCTGGCAGACCACCGCGATCCCGAAGACCAGCGTGCCGAACAGCCACGGTGGCCGACGCACCATGTCGCGGAAGGATCCCGCCGAGCGCCCGCGCTGTCGGGCACTGTCCTGGGCGGCCTTGCGCTGCAGCGTGAGGGCGAGGGCGTTGCCCAGGCACGCCAGGAGTACGAGCACCACGGCCATTCGGGTGCGCCTCTCCTCGCGAGCGGACTGCTTCGAGACTCCACGCCGTCCACAGGCGCCGCGTCTCCCCCTATTGTCCACAACCGGTGAGTGGTGACCGTGTGCGGGCCCGATCGAGTGCCTACCGTCCGGTTCGTGAGGATCGTGGAGCGGACAGGGGCGGGCGTCCGGCGCCCCCGGTGGGCCCGCCTGCCGCGCGGGTGGCGCCGGGCGGTGGCACTGCGCCGGCTCGCAGCCGCACTGCTCGTCGCGACCGCGGTCGTTCTGGCGGTGGCGGGGGCGGCGTCGCCGTCGGTGATCGGGACACCCGTGGTCGTGGCGCGGCGGGACCTCGCGCCGGGGGCGGCGGTGGGTGCCGACGACGTCGGGGTGGTGTCACGTCCCCCGGACGGCGTCCCGGGCGGCGCGCTGGGGGCCGTGGGCGACGCCGTCGGGCGGCACCCGGTCGGTCCGGTGCGCGTGGGCGAGG
>NZ_JBVPVA010000987.1:0-2509 GCF_055612215.1 Actinomycetospora sp.
CCGGCTGCGGCAGTAGCGCACGACCAGCGGGCGGAGGATCCGCAGCAGCGTCTCCATCGCGCCACCCCGACCCCTGGCGCCTGCTCGCCGCCGACGAGGCCCGCCCGCTGCGGGCCCTGGTCCACCTCGATCCGCTCGCCCGCGACCTCGCCGTGCTGCGCTGGCTCGGCGTCCCCGACGCACAGACCGCCGCGGAGCTCGGCCTCCCGGCGGAGGAGATGCCGCAGCGGCTCGACGAGGCGATGCGCCAGTGGGCGGTCGTCGTGGCCGCCGGGACCGATCCCGGTTCCCCTCCCGACGGCCGGCGGGCCCGGTGAGCCGGGAGGAGCCCGGGACCGACCCCCGCGACCTCGACCGGCTCGTCGCCTCCGCCCTCGCCCGCGAGGCCGGCGCGATGGAGACGCTGCTGCGGATCCTCCGCCCGCTGGTCGTGCGCTACTGCCGCAGCCGGCTCGGTGGCTACGAACGGGTCAACGCCTCCCCCGACGACGTCGCCCAGGAGGTCTGCGTCGCCGTGCTGCGGGCCCTCCCGACCTACGAGGACCAGGGCCGGCCCTTCCTCGCGTTCGTCTACGGGATCGCCCAGCACAAGGTGGTCGACGCCCACCGGGCCGCCGGGCGCGACCGCTCGGACCCGATGGACGAGCTGCCCGAGCAGCAGGACGGCCACGACGGCCCCGAGCAGCACGCCCTCGCGCTCGCCGAGTCCACCGAGATGGCCGCGCTCATGGCCGAGCTGCCCGAGAAGCAGCAGGAGGTGCTGCGGCTGCGCGTCGTCGTCGGGCTCTCCGCCGAGGAGACCGCGGAGGCGGTGGGCTCGACCGCGGGCGCGGTCCGCGTCGCCCAGCACCGGGCCCTGACCCGGCTGCGCCAGCTGATCACCGAGCGCGGGGGCGCGCCGCCCGCTCCCCCGGACGACGGGGCCCCGCGCCGCCGTGGCGGCGCCCGCGGTCCGCGCCGGCCGGCGCACGCCCGTCCGGAGGCCGAGGGGTCCGCGGTGCCCGAGGAGCGCCACGTCCCCGACTGGGAGGCGGCGCCGCGTACCGGCGACGTCGTGCTCGACCGGCTGCTCGGCCTCGCCGACGCCCACGTCGAGACCGTGGCCCGCGGCGGCGACACCGACCCGCGCTCCGGACCGGTCGGGGTCACCGACCGGTCCGCGGCCCAGCGCCGCCTCGACGCCGAGGACGCGCGGATGGCCGGGGCCGCGCGGCGCTTCCGCGGCGATCCGGGTTAGTTCTCCGCGCCGGTCGGGATCCCCGGACCGCTCAGTACGCCGGCCGCAGCGGGAAGCCGGAGCGGCCCATGTCGTCGAGCTTCACCCCGAGGACCTGGTGGAGCTGGATGTTGTTCAGGTCGAACCCGACCGCGCAGGCGGGCATGTAGAGGTTCCACACCCGGGCGCGGCCCTCCCCCGCCTCGGCGACGCACTCGTCCCAGTTGGCCTCGAGGTTGGCCGTCCACGCCTTGAGGGTCCTGGAGTAGTGCTCGCGCAGGTTCTCCTCGTGGCGGATCTCGAAGCCGGCGCCGTTCATGCGGGTGACCAGGTGGCCGATCGGCAGGAGCTCGCCGTCGGGGAAGACGTAGCGGTCGATGAACGGGTCCGCGTGGGCCCGGTGGTGGGCGTCGGGGCGGGTGATGCAGTGGTTGAGCAGCCGGCCGCCCGGGCGCAGCTTCGCGTACAGGAAGGCGAAGTAGGCCTTCAGCTGGGCCCGCCCGATGTGCTCGGTGAGCCCGATCGAGGCGACGGCGTCGAACCCCTCCTCGGTGACGTCGCGGTAGTCGCCGTGCCGGATCTCGACGAGGTCCCCGAGACCGCGCCGGGCGACCTCCTTCTGGGCCCACAGCGCCTGGTCGCGCGAGAGGGTCACGCCGAGGGCCTGCACGCCGTAGTGCTCGGCGGCGTGCATCGACATCTGGCCCCACCCGCAGCCGACGTCGAGCATCCGCATCCCGGGCGCCAGCGCGAGCTTCTGAGCCACCAGGTCGTGCTTGGCGAACTGCGCCTCCTCCAGCGAGGCGGTCTCGCTCGGGTAGGCCGCGCACGTGTAGGCCATCGACGGGCCGAGGACCAGCTCGTAGAAGCGGTTCGAGATGTCGTAGTGGTGCCCGATGACCTGGGCGTCGCGCTCCTTGGAGTGCCGCGTCAGCCCGGCCCGGATCTGGGCGAGCCGCTGCAGCGGGCGCTTGGCGTTGTACTCCTCGGGCGGCGGGTCGACCCAGCGCAGCGCCTTCGGGTCGAGGTTGCGCAGCACGTCGAGCTTGGCCCGCAGCGTCACCTCACCGACGTGCTCGCGGTAGACGAGGCCGAGCGCGGTGTAGATGTCGCCCTCGATGTCCAGCTCGCCGGAGACCAGCGCACGCCCGAGCCCCAGCTGGCCGGGGGACAGGATCAGGTACGACAGCGCCTTCGGGCTGTTGACCCGCACCGAGACCTCGGCGTCGGCCGGGCCGGCGGCGCTGCCGTCGTAGGCGGTGATATGGACCGGCACGCGGTTCAGGACCTCGT
>NZ_JBVPVA010000006.1:0-4782 GCF_055612215.1 Actinomycetospora sp.
CCTGCATAAACACGGTGGGCGATACTGGGTTCGAACCAGTGACCTCTACCGTGTCAAGGTAGCGCTCTCCCACTGAGCTAATCGCCCGAGGCGGAGGCGGGAATCGAACCCGCGTACAGGGCTTTGCAGGCCCTTGCCTAAACCACTCGGCCACTCCGCCCTGAGTTCGGAGCTGGGTGATCCCATCGAAACCGGGGCCCGACGCCGAGGGGGCCTGCTCCCGAGCGGACGACGGGACTCGAACCCGCGACCCTCACCTTGGCAAGGTGATGCGCTACCAACTGCGCTACGTCCGCATGTCGTCGGTGAGAACGGGCGGTGACGCCCGGGCTCCCTGCCGACGACGGAAACTCTACTGCATCGCGCGCGGCCCCCGTGGGCGGGGGGTGGATCAGGAGGGGTCGGTCGAGAGCAGCAGCCCGAGGGCGTGCTCGAGGTCGAGCCAGTCGTCCTCGGAGCCCGGCTCGATGACCTCGTGGGTCCGCTGGAGGAACTCCGAGACCTCGCGGGCGAGCGCCCGGAAGGTCGCGTGTCCCGAGGGCGAGGAGAGCTCGATCTCCACGGTCTCGCCCTCCGAGGGGCGGATCCGCACGTCGCCGTCGCCGGCGGCGTCGATCAGTCCCTCGGTGAGGAGGTCGCGGGAGAAGACCCACTCGACCCAGCCGGCCCGTCCGGTGCGGAAGGCCGCCTGGACGGCGTAGGGGTCACGCGTGTCGTAGCGGAGCTCGACCTGGACCGGAACCGGAGGGTTCGGAGGTCCGATGAGGTCGAAGACCGCCGTGGACCGGATCGTCACGTCGTCCTTGTGCATTCGAAGGCTGCCTTTCGCGCACGCTGCTGTCGAAGTGGGGAACGACCGGCGGCCGGGCCTGTGACGCCGGTTCACCCGGCTCACGCACCGACAGCATCGTATGAGTACCCAGCCGAGGCCTTACATGGTCCTGTTCCGTGACGACGCACCCTCCCCGTCGGAGCGGCTGGGACCCCCCGGGAGCACTAGCCTGTGCTGCGTCTCCCCCGATCACGAGACGATGAGGCAGGAGAGAGCCGTGTCGGACGCCTCGCAGCGCGGTGCCGAGCTGGCTGCGCAGCGTGACGGTGCGTCCGACGGGGGTGTGACCGACGCCACAATCCTCCGGTCCGTCGCGGCGCGGGAGCCCCGCGCGCTCGACGAGTTCTACGACCGGTTCGCCCGGCGGGCCTATTCGCTCGCCCGGCGGGTGTGCGTCGACGAGACGCTCGCCGAGGACGTCGTCCAGGAGGTCTTCCTGCTGGTGTGGCGCCACCCCGAGCGCTACGACCCCGCCCGCGGCAGCGTGTCCACCTGGCTCATGACGATGGTCCACCACCGCGCCGTGGACGCGGTGCGCCGCGAGGCCACCCGGCGCCGCCACACCGTCCCGCCGGGGGAGGACGGTGCCGAGTGGCTGCCGCCGGGACCGGGTGCCGACGAGGCGGCGCTCGACGCCGTCGTCGCCGGGCACGTGCGGGAGGCGCTCGGCGCGTTGCCCGCCGAGCAGCGTGAGGCCCTGACGCTCGCGTACTTCGGCGGCTTCACCCAGCGCGAGGTCGCGAGCATCTCGGGGATCCCGCTGGGCACGGTCAAGTCGCGCATGTTCACCGCGGTCCGCACGCTGCGGGGACTGCTGGAGGGCCGCGTGGACCGCGGGGACGAGGAGGGGACGTCGTGACCACGCCCCTGCCCGCGTCGTCGGACGGGCACGCCGAGCTCGCCGTGGCCTGGGTGCTGCACGCCCTCGAGCCCGACGAGGAGGCGGTGTTCGCCGCGCACCTCGGCGAGTGCCCGGGCTGCCGTCGGATCGTGGCGGAGACCGAGGAGGTCACGACGCTGCTCGGGTCAGCCGTGCCGCCGGTGGACCCGCCGCCGTCGTTGCGGGAGCGGATCCTGTCGGCGGCGGCCGAGGAGGCTGTGTCCGGTGCCGGTGCCGGTGCCGGTGCCGGTGCCGGTGCCGGTCCCGGTCCCGGAGATGACAGCGAAGCGTCGACGCTTGCAACCAGTGGCAGTAAAGCCCCGTCGTCGAGCGACCCGACCGTGGTGCCCCTCGGCCGACACCGCCGCGACGGGGACCGCGACCGTCGGTTCCGCCGGGTCACCGCCGGGCTCGCCGTCGCGGCCGCGCTGGCCCTCGTCGTCGCCATCGGTGGCCTGGTCGCCGCGAACCGGTCGCTCGCCGACCAGCGCGACGCCGCCTCGGCGCAGGCGGCTCAGGGGCGGGAGGTCGTGCAGCTGCTGGACGCCGCCGCCCAGCCCGGCAATCCCCACGCCGTCCTCGCCACCCCGGACGGCGGCGTCGTGGGCCTCGTCGTGGACCGGGGCCGCGGGCCGGAGGTCCTCGCCTCGGGGCTGGCCCCCTCCGGCGCAGACCACTCCTACGTTCTGTGGGGCCTCGCGAACGGGACGCCCGTGGGGTTGACGGCGTTCGAGATGTCCGGTTCGGACCCCGTCGTGCGGTCCGTACCCTCGGTGGAGGCGACCGGACGGTTCGCCGGGTACGCGGTCTCCCTCGAGCCCGGTCACGCCGTCCCCGCCACGCCGACCCAGGTCGTCGCGAGCGGTCGGACGACAGGCTGACCGACCGGGCGCGACGACGGCGAGCCGTGACCGACCCGCCCGACCGGCACCCGCCGGCCGACGCCGCAGAGGATGGCGATGACCCAGCCACAGGCCACCCCTGACCGTTCGGCCTCGGAGCAGGACCCACCGCCGGCGCCCCGCGGACGCCGCCTCCACGCCGCCCGCGTCCGGTACCGGGCCTTCCGGATGAAGGTCCGGGCGCGGCCGGGCTGGAACCTCGCGTGGCGGATCGGGATCGGCGTGCTGGGCACGGTCGTGCTGGTCCTCGGCGTCCTCGCGATCCCGTACCCGGGCCCGGGCTGGCTGATCGTGTTCGCCGGTCTCGGCATCCTCGCCACCGAGTTCACATGGGCGGGGCGGCTCCTGAGCTTCGCGCGCGGGTACTACGACGCCTGGTCGGCGTGGGTGCGCCGCCAGAACCGGGTGGTCCAGGCGCTCCTGGGGCTGGTGTCGCTGGCGGTGGTGCTGGCCATGCTGTGGCTGCTCGGCGCGCTCTGGTTCGCGGCGGACCTGGTCGGTCTCGATCAGTGGACCTGGCTGCAGAGCCCGCTGACGTCGTGAGTTAGGCTGGGCGACGCTGCGGGCGATTAGCTCAGGGGGAGAGCGCTTCGTTCACACCGAAGAGGTCACTGGTTCGATCCCAGTATCGCCCACCGCAGGTCAGAGGCCCGGACTCCGCATCAGGAGCCGGGCCTTTGTCGTCGGATCGGGAGCTTTCCGGGAGCATCGGCCTCACCGGACCGCGGCGAGCGAGCCGGCGGGCCCGTCTCCGTCGTCGGGATCGCCAGGGTCGCCATCGCTCGGTGGCTGCGGTTCTCGGTGGCCGTTGAGCCGCGTCGAGGATGCGGTCGTGGTGCTCGGTGCGGCGCGTGTAGAGCTGAAGCGCGGTGGTCACGTTCTCGTGGCCTACAACTCGATCTTCCGGTTCGACGAGCAGATGATCGTCAACATGCATGTCTACGGGGTGGCCGGCGCTCACGCACCCGATTCGCGCTCTATTCGATCGCATTGCGAAGGCTGTGCGAGTCGCCGGCCCACGCTTGGTTCTAACCCAACAGCCAGCGCACACCCGCCGCAGCCGACTCGAAGGCGAATGCGGCATTCGGGCAGCAACAACATCGGCAGCAAGCCCGGCCGAGGTGGACGAACCAGCACCGAGCAGCAGCTCAGAGCTCGTCCAACGGGGCTCGTGAATACCTGCCGAACCAGCCGAGATCCACCGCAAGGGACGCCAAGCAGTCGATGGACACCTAGGCGTGCCCCTCGTAGCCGGCCCTCGGCTGGCCCTAGAGCTCGATCATTTCGGCACTCTTCAGACACAGAATAGTACGAGAAGGGCCGTGCGAGCCGGTAGCAACCGGTAATGGCCGAGGCCTATCGGTGCAGCTCAACGCCCGTGCGTAGGGCCACCGGGCACTTGCCAGGGGAGCGGGCGTTCGATCCGTCAGATCGTCGGTCCGTCGTGGCCCGTTTGAAGGCTCTTCGGACCGTGGACACGGAGCACCGGGCCCGGCCAGACTCGTCGACGTGCCTGGGAGCGCTGGATCGGTGATCCCTCGGATGGTCGTGGCCGACGTCGCAGGCGCGGTGGCGTTCTTGCGTGACGTGTTCGGCGCGAGCGGTGAGGCGCAGGAGGGTCGACCGGCTGAGGTCGACCTGCGGGGCTCCACGATCATGATCAGCGAGGCAGGGGAGCGAGAGCTGTTCCCCGCCTTCCTCTATGTGTACGTCGAAGATGCCGATGCGGCCTTCGAGCGTGCGATCACGGCCGGTGCGCGCTGCATCGAGGGCCCGGTCGACACGTTCTACGGGGACCGCCGCGCGATGGTGGAGGACCCGTTCGGCAACGTTTTCCAGATCGCGCACCGTCGTGAAGGTGGCTCTTGACCGGGCCCATCGAGCCGGCCGCGAAGCAAGATCAACGCAGTATTGAGGCAGCACGAGCCCCGATAGTCGGCGCCGCGCCGCCGGGCGCGGCAGTACGAAATAGCAGGTCAGCGCCCCTAGGGTGCCAGCGGGGGAGACCCCGGAATCGGACGCGGGCCCGTTCACACCGAAGAGGTCACTGGTTCGATGTTAGTGTCGCCCACGCAGAAAGGCCCTGTTCAGGGCTCCGCAAGGAGCTGAGACCAGGGCCTTCGTCGTTCCAGACCATGCTCCATACAGCAGAGATGCAGCAGCGGGGC
>NZ_JBVPVA010000210.1:0-4605 GCF_055612215.1 Actinomycetospora sp.
CGTCCGACGACGTCGCGCGGATCCGTCGCTCGGAGCGCGACGGCGACGACCCCGACGAGCCCCTGCTGCGCTTCCTGCCGTTCGCCTCCCCCGCCTCGGCGCGGACGGCGCTGCGCGAGCGGATGGCCGAGCGGGCGGCGCTGCGGCGGGTGCCGGAGCCGAGCGACGAGGTCGTCCTGCCGACCCGCGACGTGCTGCAGGGCTGGTCGCGCACCCAGAACGTGGCGGCGGCGGTGGCGGGCTGGCTGACGCGCCGCGGCGGCACCATCCGCGCGGCGCGGGCGGTCGGACCGGCCCACGACCTCGTTGCCACCCTCGACGGCGACGACGTCCACGTCGAGGTCACCGGCTGGCCCCCGGACGGGGCCCGCAGCCACCCCACGACGCTCGCCGGCGACTGGTTCCGCGCCGCCACCCGCGCCGCCGGCCAACGACGCCGGGCGCACCCGCGGAGCCGGGTCGTCATCGCGCTGCCCGACACCCGGCGCTACCGGACCCTCGCCGACGAGGACGCCGAGGTGCTCCGGCGGGCCCGCGCCGAGGTCTGGTTCGTGGACCCGTCGGGAGCCGTCCAGCTCTCCTGACCGGCCGCGCGGGTTGCCCGCATGCGGGGCCGGGTAGCTCCCGGGCACCACCACACGCACGACCGGGAGGCCCCCGCATGTCCGCGGACATCACCGAGATGATCCTCGACGACCACGACTGGTTCCGTCGACGCTTCCTGCTCCTCGCCGAACTGCGTGACGACGCGTCCCGGACGGACGAGGCCGCGAAGGTCTGGGACGAGCTCGCCCGCCACCTCGAGGTCCACGCGTCGGCGGAGGAGGAGCACTTCTACCCCTCGATGGCCCGCCGCGCGGACGACGAGGACGCCTCCGCCACCGAGGACGCCGTCGGGGACCACGACGACATCCGCGCCGCCGCCCGCAAGTCGTTCGAGCACGAGGTCGGCAGCGAGGACTGGTGGTCGGCCGTCGACGAGTGCGACAAGGCCAACAACCACCACATGTCCGAGGAGGAGAGCGACGACCTCGCGCCGTTCCGCCGCGTGACGTCGCTGGCCTTCCGCCAGGAGCTCGGGGCCAAGTTCGAGCAGTTCAAGTCCGAGCACGCCGGTGCGAGGGGACTGGACTTCCAGGACAAGGACCCCGAGGCCTACGTCGAGGCCGTCACCAGCTGAGTCCCGACAGCACGGTCGGCAGCACCCCGGCGCCCGCGCCGAGGCCGGCGAACGCGGCGTCGACCTGGTCGGGACCGACCAGCAGGACGCCGACCGCGCCGAGCACCGCGAGCACCACCAGGACGGCGAGCACCGCCACCGCGCCGCGCGGCGCCTGACCCGGCCGGGCCGGCTCCGGGACGGGTTGGGGCGCGGTGTCCGGGCCGCGTCGCCCGCGGACCGAGGCGCGCGGCACCGGGTCCTCGTCGGCCTCGTCCGTCGGGCCCGCGCTGCCCTGGGCCCACCGTGCGGCGGCCCGAGCGGACGGGGTGCCGGCCGGGCGGCCGCTGGGTGGGGCGTCGCTCGCGGGCCGGACCTCGTGCGGCGCGGCGCCCGCGAGCACCAGGTGACCCGCCGGCTCGTGGTCCGCATCGACGTCGTCCGCGTTGTCCGGGACGGGGTCCGGGTGGTCAGGGAGGTCCGCCTCGTCGGGGTCCGGGCCCTCGTCGCCGACCCCCGGGTCCGGGGCGGCGACCCCTGTGACCGGGGCGCCGACCCCCGGGACCGGGGCCTCGACGTCGTCGACGTCCTCCGTGTCCGGGGCGTCGTCGGGGGCGTGAGCGGGCTGCGTCGCCGGTCCGGTGGCGCCCGACCCGGCCCCGACGAGTCCGAGCGCGCCGTCGGCGGTCGACGACCCCGTCCCGCGGTGCGCCTGCACCGGCGTGGACGGCATCCGGGCCGCGGGGATCCCGGCGTCGGCATCGTCGCCGTCGGGCACCGACCAGCCCGTCGCGGGGGTGGGCATGCTCGCCTCGTCGAGAGCGGGCCCGTCGCCACCACGCCCGTCGTCGGGCCCGGAGCCGCCGGACCCGCCGGACCCGCCGGACCCGCCGGAGCCGCCGGAGCCGCCGGAGCCGCCGGACCCACCATGGCGGGCACCCGGTCCGGGCGCCCCGACGCCGGCCGGGACCCCGATCGGGGCGGAGGGGCTGCCGACCGCCCGGGCGGTCCGGATCGCCTGGGCACCCGTGGCCGCCCGGGTCGGCCGCGACCGGGCCGGGAGCAGCAGCGCGGCCAGACCGATGACGCCGTCGTGCGCATCTGACGGCGTGACCAGCGCGCCCTCGGCGCGCTCGCGGCCGGCGGTGAGCTCGACGAGGCGGCGGGTGAGCGGGGTCGCGCGGTCGCCGAGCACGTGGACGACGAGGTCACGGGGCCGCTCGGGCCCGTCCGCGACCTCGGCCAGCGTCTCGCGCAGGGCGTGCTCGACGAGCTGGTCGAACACGCCGCGGTCCACCACGACCTCGTGGCCGCCGGTCGCGACGCGGGCCTCGTCGACGTCCTCGCCGGCGAGCTCCGTGCGGGCGCGACGGATGCCGCGGCGCAGGCGGGCGGCCTCGCCCCGCAGGTCGCGGGCCCCCGCCGTCCGGGACCCGGGCCGCGGGCCGTCACCCGGAGCGGCCGCGCCGTCGGGGTCGAGCGAGTGCAACTGTGCGCGGACGACGCCGAGCAGGAGCTGGTCGAGCCGGGTGCCGGTCGCGATCGGGCCGCGCGACCCGATCTCCGCGCCCGCGGCGGTGCGCCGCACCGGCCACGTCGTGAGCCCGCCGCCCCGGGCGTCCAGGACGACGCTCTGCCCGCCGAGCTCGACCTCGGCGGCGATGCGGTCACCGACCAGCGCGACCGGCCCGGGGAGCCACGCGGGCGCGGGCAGGCCGACGAGGGCCGTCGCCTCGGCGATCTCCTCGAAGCGGCGCCGTTCGGTGTCGGGCGGCGTCGCGACCACCAGGCGCGTGGGCCGGTCCTCGTCCGCGACGTCGGCCGGACCGCCGGGCTCGGCGCTCCCGAGGACGCGTCCGAAGGCGTCGGCGAGGACGTCGACCGGGTCGCTCCCCGGCGGGCCGTCGCCGGGCTCCAGCGGGACCCGCCGCGGCCGCAGGGATCCCCCGGCCGCCCGGTCGGCCCGGTCGATGTCGACAGCGACCAGCTCCGACGGCGTCACCTCGACCGCCATCACCCAGCCCGCCACCCGGTCCTCCTCGCCTCGCCGTCCGGCGTGGGTCCTGCCTCCGTGCCCCTGGGGGCCGCTTTCCGGACCCCGGGATCGGCCCGAGGCGCGTCCACGGTAATCGGGCCGTCACGCGGTCTCACCACCGGTGACGACCGGGTCACCCCGGCGGGCACCCGGAGAGCATGGTCGTCGTCACACCCGTGGGGCATGCTGACGCCGCCGATCCCCGGGCGGGATCGGTCCCACCCACTCCGGGGACGGTCGGACCCCCCGATCGATGACGCGGTCCGCGTGCGGAGGCCCGATGAGCACACCCGACGCCCCGGCCCGCCCGGCGGCGACGGTCCGCCGCGGCGCGACGGTCGACGTCCGGGCCGCCCTGGCGCCGCTGTGGCGCGGGCAGGCCGTCTTCCGGGTGGTCGCGCTCGGCTACGCGGCCCTCAACCTCGTGCGCGACGTGGAGTTCTACGTGCGGCCCGCGCTCGGGGTCACGGTCCTCGTCCTGATGGGCGTCTGGACGCTGGTCACGAGCGTGGCCTACCTGCGCGGCGCACGCCGCCTCGCCGTCGTCGACCTCGCGGTGACGGCGCTCGCGACGACGAGCACCCTCGCGATCGACGACCCCGCGCGCATCGCGGCCGGCGGCCCCGTCGTCACGACGGTGTGGTCGGCCGGCGCGGTCCTCGCGGTCGCGATCGCCTACGGCATCCGCCCGGCGGTCGGCGCCGTGGCGGTCTCGGTGGCCGCGCTGTGGGTCGTCCGCCGCGCCCTCGACGCCGCCCTGCTCTCCGACGCCCAGCTGCTGCTCGTGGCGGGCGTCGCGGTCGGCTTCGCGTCGGTGGCGATGCGCCGCTCGGCGGTGCGCCTGCAGGAGGCGATCGCGACGGAGGCCGCGGCCGCCGAGCGGGAGCGGCTCGCCCGCGACATCCACGACGGCGTGCTCCAGATCCTGGCCCTCGTGCGGCGGCGAGGGCCGGCGCTGGGCGACCCGGAGCTGGTGCGGGCCGCCGCGGAGCAGGAGGTGTCGCTGCGCCGGCTGATCACCCGCGGGCCGGTCGGGCTCGACGGGCCCGACGACGAGCTGGTCGACCTCGGTGCCGCCCTCGGCGCGGCGTTGCCGACCCGCGCCCTGCTCGCGGCGCCTCCGGACCCCGTGTGTGTGCCGGGCGGGGTCGCCCGGACGCTGCTCGCGGCGGTGCGGGAGGTCGCGGCGAACGCGGACGCGCACGCCGGGACCGACAGCGGGCTGTGGGTGCTGCTCGAGGACGAGGGGGACGACGTGACGATCAGTGTGCGCGACGACGGGCCCGGCATCGCCGACGGGCGGCTCGAGGCGGCCGCCGCGCAGGGACACCTCGGGGTCGCGTCCTCGATCCGGGGCCGGATCGCCGAGCTCGGGGGGACGGCGGCGCTGGTGACGGCGCCGGGCGAGGGC
>NZ_JBVPVA010000317.1:0-2016 GCF_055612215.1 Actinomycetospora sp.
CCCGAGCTCGCGGACGGCGATCACGATCGTGACCCACCACGCCAGCTCGCCGAGGATCGACAGGCCGACGAGCGCGGCGCCGACGAGGGCCTTGTCGGCGATGGGGTCGGCGATCTTGCCGAAGTCGGTGACCAGGCCCCAGCGCCGGGCGAACTCACCGTCGAAGCTGTCGGTGAGCGAGGCGACCGCGAACACCGCGAACGCGATCCAGCGCCAGGACGGCGTGTGGCCCCCGCCGGCGAACAGCGCGGCGAGGAACACCGGCACGAGCACGAGCCGCGCGACGGTGAGCGCGTTGGCGATGTTGACCAGCGGGACCGGGGCCCGCGCGGTCGTCGGGGACCCCGTCACGGCGCCGGGGGTCACGCCGCCGTCCGCGGACGACGGGGCGGGCGACCCCGGCGGCTGGGTCATCGCACGCCGGCCACGGCGGCCGCGGGGGCGCCCGGCCCGGGGGCGAGCAGCTCCAGCGCCTCGACGACCAGGTCCACGCCGTCCGAGCCGACCACCCGGGCGCGGACCACGGCGCCCCGGGTCAGCTCCCCGAGCAGGGCGTCGTCGCCGGTCAGCAGGCACTCGCCGTCCACGTCGGGACCCTGGTGGGCGGCGCGCCCGATCCACACCAGGTCGCCCGGGTCGGTGTCGTCGACGGCGTCACCGTCGGCGGCGTCCTCCTCGGCGTCCTCGAGATCGGTCATCGCGGGGACGTCGTCCTCGGTGAGGCCGAGCTCGGCGAGGTCGAGGTCCTCGAGGTCGGCGAGGTCCGGGTAGGCCGCCTCGGCCACCTCGGAGAGCTCCTGGCGCTCGACGAGCACCTCCACCTCGGTCCCGATCCGGCGCGCGGCGCGGTCGGCGCTCACGACCTCGACCAGCGAGGTGATCCGCTCGACGCGGGCGGCGACCTCCGCGGGGTCGATCTTGTCGGGCAGGTCGGCGGCCTCGGTGCCGTCCTCGTCGGAGTAGCCGAACACCCCGACGGCGTCGAGCTCGGCCTCGGCGAGGAACGCCTCGAGCTCGGCCAGGTCCTCCTCGGTCTCGCCCGGGAACCCGACGATCACGTTGGACCGGATGCCGGCCTCGGGCGCCAGCGCGCGGATCTCCGCGCAGAGCGACAGGAACGTCGTCCGGGACCCGAAGCGACGCATCCGGCGCAGCAGCGGCCCGGAGGCGTGCTGGAAGGACAGGTCGAAGTAGTCGGCGACGCCGGGCGTGCGCGCGATCGCGGCGAGCAGCGGCGGGCGCACCTCGGCGGGCTGCAGGTAGGACACCCGGACCCGGCGCAGCCCCGGCACGGCCGCGAGCTCCCCCAGCAGGCGCTCGAGCGCGCCGCCGGCGGCCCCGCGGGCGTCGATGTCCTTGCCGTAGGACGTGGAGTTCTCGCTGACCAGGGTGACCTCGGCGACGCCGTGGTCGGCGAGCCAGGCGGCCTCGGCGACGACGTCCTCCGGCGCCCGGGACACGAAGGCGCCGCGGAAGGCGGGGATGGCGCAGAAGGCGCACCGGCGGTCGCAACCGGACGCGAGCTTGAGCGGGGCGACCGGGGCGTCGTCGAGGCGCTTGCGCGGGACCTCGGGCAGCCAGCCGTGCCCGGGGATCGAGCCCTCGCGCACCGCCTCGGGCCGCTTGACCGGGCTCAGCGGCAGGAGCGTGCGGCGGTCCGTCGGCTGGTGGGGCGCGAGCCGGCGCCCGGCGAGGACGTCGTCGAGGCGCTCCGAGATCGAGCCGTACGCGTCGAACCCGAGCACGGCGGACGCCTCGGGCAGCGCCTCGGCGAGCTCAGCGCCGTACCGCTCGGCCATGCACCCGACCGCGACGACCTTGGAGTCCGGCCCGCCCGCGGCGAGCACCGCGTCGACCGAGTCCTTCTTGGCCTGCTCGACGAACGTGCACGTGTTGACCAGGACGACGTCGGCGCTGCCGTCGTCGCCGCCGGCGACGTCCCAGCCCTCGGCGGCCAGGCGGCCGGCGAGTTCCTCGGAGTCGACGTCGTTGCGGGCACAGCCGAGCGTCACCAGC
>NZ_JBVPVA010000416.1:0-4918 GCF_055612215.1 Actinomycetospora sp.
CGGCACACGCCGTTCTTCAACAACTACCGCCCGCAGTTCTACTTCCGGACGACCGACGTCACCGGCGTCGTGACGCTGCCGGAGGGCACCGAGATGGTCATGCCCGGTGACAACACCGAGATGTCCGTCCAGCTGATCCAGCCCATCGCCATGGAGGAGGGCCTCCAGTTCGCCATCCGTGAGGGTGGCCGGACCGTGGGCGCGGGCCAGGTCACGAAGATCAACAAGTAGGACCCTGCTCCCACCCCCGGTGTCGGGGCGCCACGGCGCGCGTGCGACACTGGTCAGGTTGCTTGCCCGGGCGGTCGGCTCAGTCGGTATCGAGCCGGCCGCCCCGGCGTGAGCGGGGTCGGTGACGGAGGTCCTCGAGGGACACGCCGTCGCCGGACCGCTCGGAGCGGGACCGGGCACCCCTGGCGGGTGCCCACCGTGCCGCCCGGCTGACCGCGAGGTCTCCGGCGGGACGGACACACCATGAACAGCGAGGGTCCGCGAGGACCTCGAGCCGCGGAGCGACCAGCGTCCGGGGCGCGCCAGCGCGACGGAGACGACACACCCGACCGCGTGGACCGGAGAGGTCCTCGGGAGCCGGGTGGGACCGCCTCCGGCGTGCGGGAGCGGAACCGGCCGAGCACCGAGAAGAGGAACGGCAAGCCACCATGGCGGGACAGAAGATCCGCATCAGGCTGAAGGCCTATGACCACGAGGCGATCGACGCGTCGGCCCGCAAGATCGTGGAGACCGTGACGCGTACCGGTGCCTCGGTGGTCGGCCCGGTGCCGCTGCCCACGGAGAAGAACGTCTACTGCGTCATCCGCTCGCCGCACAAGTACAAGGACTCGCGGGAGCACTTCGAGATGCGCACCCACAAGCGACTGATCGACATCGTCGACCCGACGCCCAAGACGGTGGACGCGCTCATGCGCATCGACCTTCCGGCGAGCGTCGACGTCAACATCCAGTGAGGTCTGAGATGTCGTCAACCTCCTCCGAGAGGCAGATGAACGGCGTCCTCGGCACCAAGGTCGGCATGACCCAGGTGTTCGACGAGGCGAACCGGATCGTCCCCGTGACCGTGGTCAAGGCGGGCCCCTGCGTCGTGACGCAGGTGCGGACCCCCTCGACGGACGGCTACAACGCGGTCCAGCTCGCGTTCGGTGCCGTGGACCCCCGCAAGGTGAACAAGCCCGAGACCGGGCACTTCGCCAAGGCCGGCATCACGCCGCGCCGCCACCTCGTCGAGCTGCGCACCTCCGACGCCTCGTCCTACGAGGTCGGCCAGGAGGTCACCGCCGAGGTCTTCGGCGCCGGCACCGTCGTCGACGTCTCGGGCACCACCAAGGGCAAGGGCACCGCCGGCGTCATGAAGCGCCACGGCTTCCACGGCCTGGGCGCGAGCCACGGCACGCAGCGCAAGCACCGCTCGCCGGGCTCCATCGGCGGCTGCGCCACCCCGTCGCGGGTCTTCAAGGGCATGAAGATGGCCGGCCGGATGGGCCACGTGAAGACCACGACGCAGAACCTGACCGTGCACGGCGTGGACGCCGACGCGGGCCTGCTGCTGATCCGCGGTGCCGTCCCCGGCCCGCGCGGCGGCCTGGTCCTCGTCACCTCCGCGGCCAAGGTCCACCCGAAGGGCGGTGACCAGCAGTGACCTCGTCCCAGACCGCAACCGCGTCCGGCGACGCGGACGCCCGGGCGACCCGGCGCCCGTCGTTCACCGCCGGCGAGGCCCGTCGCGTCGCGCGCCTCGAGGCGCACCTCGCCGCGGGCACGGGCGAGACCCGCTCCGTCCCGGTCCACACGCCGACCGGCGGCACCGACGGCACCGCCGAGCTCCCCGGTGAGCTCTTCGACGCCCCCGCGAACACCGCGCTGATGCACCAGGTGGTCACCGCGCAGCTCGCGGCGGCCCGCCAGGGCACGCACGACACGAAGACGCGCGGCGAGACCCGCGGTGGCGGCAAGAAGCCGTACCGCCAGAAGGGCACCGGCCGCGCCCGCCAGGGCTCGACCCGGGCGCCGCAGTTCACCGGCGGTGGCACCGTCCACGGGCCCACGCCGCGGGACTACTCGCAGCGGACCCCGAAGAAGATGAAGGCCGCCGCCCTGCGCGGTGCCCTCTCGGACCGCGCCCGCCACGAGCGCATCCACGTCTTCTCGGCGCTGGTCGAGGGCACCGCCCCGTCCACGAAGGGCGCGAAGGCGGCGCTCGCGAGCGTCGTCACGCCGGACCGCGAGCACCGCCACGTGCTGGCGGTCGTCGCGCGCGAGGACGAGGCGGCCCGCCGCAGCATCGCGAACCTGCCGGCGGTGCACCTGCTGACGCCGGACCAGCTCAACACCTACGACGTGCTCCGCGCGGACGACGTGGTCTTCACGACCGCGGCGCTCGAGGCGTTCGTCACCGCTCGCACCAGCGGGGAGGCAGACCAGTGATCGCGGACCCGCGTGACGTCATCCTCGCGCCGGTGATCTCGGAGAAGAGCTACGGCCTTCTCGAGGAGCGCCAGTACACGTTCCTGGTGCGCCCGGACGCGAACAAGACCCAGATCAAGATCGCCGTCCAGCAGATCTTCGACGTGCAGGTGGCGAGCGTGAACACGCTCAACCGCGAAGGGAAGCGCAAGCGTTCCCGCCGCGGCTTCGGCAAGCGCAAGGACACCAAGCGCGCCGTCGTCACCGTCACGCCGGACAGCCGGACGATCGACGTCTTCGGCGGACCCGGGGCGTAGGGGAGTTCTGAACCATGGGAATCCGCAGGTACAAGCCGATGACCGCCGGGCGGCGCGGCGCGAGCGTCTCGGACTTCGCCGAGATCACGCGTGACCACCCGGAGAAGTCGCTGGTCCGCCCGCTGCACAACAAGGGCGGCCGCAACGCCACCGGGCGCATCACGACCCGACACCAGGGCGGGGGCCACAAGCGGGCCTACCGCCTGATCGACTTCCGTCGCAACGACAAGGACGGCGTGCCGGCCAAGGTCGCGCACATCGAGTACGACCCGAACCGCAGCGCCCGCATCGCGCTGCTGCACTACGCCGACGGCGAGAAGCGCTACATCATCGCGCCGGAGCGGCTGGGGCAGGGCGACGCGATCGAGAGCGGCCCGCGGGCCGACATCAAGCCGGGCAACAACCTGCCGATGCGCAACATCCCCACCGGCACGGTGATCCACGCGATCGAGCTCCGCCCCGGCGGCGGCGCGAAGATCGCGCGCTCGGCGGGTGCGCGGGTGCAGCTCGTGGCGAAGGACGGGCCCTACGCCCAGCTCCGGATGCCCTCGGGCGAGATCCGCAACGTCGACGTCCGCTGCCGCGCCACGATCGGCGAGGTCGGCAACGCCGAGCACTCCAACATCAACTGGGGCAAGGCGGGCCGCAACCGCTGGCGCGGCAAGCGCCCGACGGTGCGCGGTGTCGCGATGAACCCGGTCGACCACCCGCACGGTGGCGGCGAGGGCAAGACGTCCGGTGGACGGCACCCCGTCAACCCGGCCGGCACCCCGGAGGGCCGCACCCGTGGCCGCAAGGAGAGCGACCGCATGATCGTGCGCCGCCGGCGTACCGGCAAGAACAAGAAGCGCTGACGGGCAGGGAGGAGACAGCGATGCCGCGCAGTGTCAAGAAGGGGCCGTTCGTCGACGACCACCTGCTCAAGAAGGTCGACGCGCTGAACGAGTCCAACCGCAAGTCCGTGATCAGGACCTGGTCGCGCCGCTCGACGATCATCCCGGACATGATCGGCCACACGCTGGCCGTCCACGACGGGCGCAAGCACGTCCCGGTGTTCGTCTCGGAGGCCATGGTCGGGCACAAGCTCGGCGAGTTCGCCCCGACCCGCACGTTCCGCGGGCACGTCAAGGAGGACCGCCGGTCCCGTCGCCGCTAGGCGACGGGCTGCGGTCCCACGTCCCGCGAGACCAAGGAAGGTAACGAACGATGGCTGCACCAGCCGACACCGACGCGACCCCCCAGGGGGCCGTCGCGCGGGCTCGCTACGTGCGCATGTCCCCCATGAAGGTCCGGCGCGTCGTGGACCTGGTGCGCGGCATGCCCGTCGGCCAGGCCGCTTCGGTGCTGCAGTTCGCCGAGCAGGCGGCGGCCCAGCCGGTCGCGAAGCTCGTCGCGAGCGCCGTGGCGAACGCCGAGAACAACTTCGACCTGGACCCCACCACCCTGGTGATCTCGACGATCACGGTGGACGAGGGTCCGACCATGAAGCGGTTCCAGCCCCGGGCGCAGGGGCGCGCGTACCGCATCCGCAAGCGGACCAGCCACATCACCGTGGAGGTCACCTCCGTGCCGGAGGGCACCGGTCGTGGCGGCCGCCAGCGCTCGAAGGGAAGGACCCGCTGATGGGTCAGAAGATCAACCCGCACGGGTTCCGCCTGGGCATCACCACGGACTGGAAGTCCCGCTGGTACGCCGACAAGCTCTACGCCGACTACGTGGCCGAGGACGTCAAGATCCGCCGCATGCTCTCCAAGGGCATGGAGCGGGCCGGCATCTCCAAGGTCGAGATCGAGCGCACGCGTGACCGCGTGCGCGTCGACATCCACACCGCGCGCCCCGGCATCGTCATCGGCCGTCGCGGCGCGGAGGCCGACCGGCTGCGCGGCAACCTCGAGAAGCTGACCGGCAAGCAGGTCCAGCTCAACATCCTCGAGGTGAAGAACCCCGAACTCGACGCCCAGCTGGTCGCCCAGGGCGTGGCCGAGCAGCTCGCTGCCCGCGTCGCGTTCCGTCGCGCCATGCGCAAGGCCAAGGACACCGCACAGCGTGCGGGCGCCCTCGGCATCCGGGTGCAGTGCTCGGGACGCCTCGGTGGTGCGGAGATGAGCCGCTCGGAGTTCTACCGCGAAGGCCGCGTCCCGCTGCACACCCTGCGCGCCGACATCGACTACGGCTTCTTCGAA
>NZ_JBVPVA010000470.1:0-9297 GCF_055612215.1 Actinomycetospora sp.
GCGGGCGCGTGCCCTGCGTCCGCGCGGTCTAGGCCTGCGAGAGCGCCGTCTGCTCCTCCTCCGAGGAGCGCGCCCGCGCCGCGGCCTCCGGCACGCCGAAGTCCTCCGCGCGGCCGAAGAACTCGTAGTCCTCGGCCGCGAAGCGCCGGGTCTCGGCCCAGTACCGGAGGGTGAAGCCCGGCCAGATGACCCGGTTCACCCCCGCGGAGTCGAGGTACCAGCTCGTGCAGCCGCCGCGGGTCCATATGCCCTTGCTCAGCCGGTGCTGCACCGCCGCGTTCGACCGCGTCTGGGCCTCGGAGCGCACGTCCAGGCCACTGCACCCGGCGTCGTGGACCGCCGCAATGGCCTGCGCGACGTACCGCGTCTGGCACTCGATCATGAAGACGACCGAGTGGTGACCGAGGCCGGTGTTGGGGCCGAGCAGGAAGAACAGGTTGGGGAAGTCGGTGACGGTGATGCCGTGGTGGGTCGCCATGCCGTGCTCGGCCCACGTCCGCCGCAGCGTGCGGCCGCCCCGCCCGGTGACGGTCAGGCCGTCGAAGGCGTCGGTGACGTGGAAGCCGGTGCCGTAGACGATCACGTCGGCCGGGTGCTCGACGCCGTCGTGGTCGACCACGCCGGTCTCGGTCACCTCCGCGATGCCCGACGTGACCACGTCCACCGTCGGGCGGGCGAGCGCGGGGTAGTAGTCGTTGGAGACGAGGACGCGCTTGCACCCCAGTGAGTAGTGCGGGGTGAGCTTCTCGACCAGGTCGGGGTCGGAGATCGCGCGCTCGATGTGCTTGCGCGCGAGCCACTCCGCCGGGCGCAGCAGCTCCGGGCGGCTCATGAACCCGATCGCGCGAGACTCCAGGGCGGCGTAGAGCACGCCGCGGTACGCGCGCTGCAGCGCCGGGACGCGGGCGAACGCCTTCTTCCGCAGCGCGCCGATCGGGTGATCGCCCTTGGGCAGCACCCACGCGGGCGTGCGCTGGAAGAGCGTCACCCCGGCCGCGACGGGGGCGATCCGCGGCACGAACTGGACGGCGCTCGCCCCGGTCCCGACGACCGCGACGCGCTTGCCCCGCAGGTCGACGTCGTGGCGCCACTGCGCGGAGTGGAACGCCTCCCCGCGGAAGCGCTCGACGCCGGGCAGCGCGGGCGTCGAGGGCAGGTGCAGCGCGCCGACCCCGGAGACCAGGAACCGGCAGCGGTACCGGCGGAGGCCCTCGCCGTCGGCGCCCCGCCCGCGCGTGTGCACCGTCCACGTGCGGGTCTCCTCGTCCCACGTCGCGCCGGTCATCTCGGTCGAGAAGCGCACCCGCCGGCGCAGGTCGTGCGCATCGGCGACCCGCTCGAGGTACGCGCGGATCTCCGGCTGCGGCGAGTAGGAGCGCGACCAGGCGGGGTTCGGGTCGGTCGAGAGCGAGTACATGTGCGACGGGATGTCGCACGCACAGCCCGGGTAGGTGTTGTCGCGCCACGTGCCCCCGACCCCGGCCGACGCGGGGGCCTTCTCGAGCAGGACGACGTCACGGACGCCGCGGCGCTCCAGCTCCAGGGCCTGGCCGAGCCCGGCGAACCCGGTCCCGACGACGACGACCTCGTGGAACTCCGGGTCAGACACTGCTGCACTCCCTCGACGTCGTGGCCGGCTCGGTGACGGTGGCCGCCTCCAGCAGTCCCTGCAGGTGCGCGGCCACCTCCTGGGAGCGCTCGAAGGTGATCATGTGGCCGGCGCCGGGGAGCACGACGAGCTCGGCGTCGGGCAGCGCGCCGGCGATGGTGCGGGCGTGGTCCGGCGGGCAGAGCCGGTCCCGGGTGCCGACGAGGACGACCGTCGGGACCCCGCGCAGCGCGGCCAGCGAGGACGTCCGCTGGTGCTCCCCGATCGAGGCGCGGAACGCGGCGACGACGACGGGGTCCGCGGCGAAGGTCTGCTCGGCGACCGAGAGCACGTCGGCGCGCCGCGGGTGCCGGCCGAACACGAGCGCGCGCACCACCGGGGCGAGCGCCACCGACCGGGTGTGGACGCCGCTGCCCTCCGGATCGGCCCGGTGCACCGGCGCGCGGTTCCCGACCGACGCCAGCCACGGCATGATCACCCGCTCGCCCCGCGCGACGAAGGCGCCGCGGCGGCCCTCGATGCCGAGCGTCAGCTCGGCCATGTCGTCGCTCGCCGTCGCGACGAAGCCGGCCCCGACGACCCGGGCGCGCACGAGGTCGGGGTGCCGCTCGGCGAGGGCCATGAGCGTCATCCCGCCCATGGAGTGCCCGGCGATGACGACCGGGCCCTCGACGTGGTCGGTCAGGATCGCGGCGAGGTCGTCGGCGGCCCGCCCGATCGTCGCGCCCTCCCGGCCCGGGGACTCCGAGCCGCCGTGCCCGCGGTGGTCGTAGCGCAGGATCTCGGCCGTCACGCCGGCGCGGCGCAGGTCGCCGACCACTCGGTCCCAGGTGCGCAGGTCCTGGGACCAGCCGTGGGCGAGGAGGAGCGTGGGTTCGCCGGGACTCCGGATCCCGGAGCGGGCGACCCGCAGGCTGATGCCGGTCGTGAGCTCCAGCGGGCCGACCGTCTCGGCGGTCCGGCGGATCGCGGCACGCCGCGTCTCGGTCGTCATTCAGCGCTCCAGCAGGAAGGACTTCGTCCACAGTGCCCGCCCGGGGCCGGCGATCATCCCGGCCTCGTCGAGGAAGGCGAGGATCTTCTCGCCGCCGAAGCGGATCATCTCGCGGTGGTGGGGGTTCGCGAGTGCGGCGCGGCGTCCCTCCGCGGGGTCGATCCCGACGGCGGCGTAGACCTTCGGGTTGATCAGGCTGCGGACCACGAAGTACGAGGTCAGGGCGCAGATGAAGCGCTGGTAGGCGAGCTCGGTGCGGGAGAGGGCGGCGAGCCCGCGCGTCACCTCGTCGCGGGCGAAGGCGACGTGGCGCGCCTCCTCGACGATGTGGATGCGGTTGACCTGGCGCATCAGCGGCTGGATCGACTCGTCGTTCGCCTGCTCGCGCTGCAGCCGGTCGAGCACCTCCTCGGCCACCAGGATCGACGCGTAGGCCGCGGGACCCCAGTTGATGACCGAGAAGAGCTTGCCGAGCTGGTGTACGGCCGGCACCGCGCCGTAGGGCTCGACGCCGGCGCGGGCCACCAGCCGGGCGAACATCTGCGAGTGCCGGCACTCGTCGGCGACCTCGGTGAGGGCGCACTGCGAGCGCTCGGTGGTCGGGTCGCCGGCGTAGAAGTCCTTGAGCAGGCGTTGCATGAGCAGCGTCTCGAACCACAGCCCGACACTCGCGACGCTGCACGCCTCGTGCTTGCCGAGCTCGATCCGCTGCTCGGCGGTCAGCCGCTCCCACAGCGGCGTGCCGTAGAGCGAGACCCGGTGCTCGGGCATCCAGTGCGCGCCCTCGACCAGCGGGGCGTCCCAGTCGATGTCGACGTCCGGGTCGTAGGAGCGCTTCGCCGCGGACCGCAGCAGACGGGTGGCGATCCCCTGGCCTTCGCTCGTCACGGCAGGTGCCGACATGGCGGACGTCCTTCCCGGGCGGGGTGCTGGTGGATGACGGAGGATGCCTCGTACACCTCGTATCCCCAACGTTGTGTACGTCTTACCGCAGGTAACCGTAACTACTGGTAGCGTCCGAGCCATGGCGGACGGTGTCAAGCCGGACCGGGGCGGAACCCCCTCACGTGACGGGCGTCGCACCCGCTGGACGAAGCACCGCGCGGAGCGCCGCGCGGAGTTCGTCGAGGCGGCGATGCGCGTGCTCGCGGAGGTCGGCCCGGAGTTCGGGATCGAGCAGGTCGCCGTCGAGGCCGGGGTCACCAAGCCGGTGCTCTACCGGCACTTCTCCGACAAGGCCGACCTCGTCGAGGCGATGGGCGAGCGGGCGACGCAGATCCTGCTCGACCGGCTCATCCCGGCGCTGAACTCCGAGGAGGCGCCGGTCCCGCGGATCCGCAAGTCGATCGACGCGGTGCTCGGGACCCTCGAGGAGTACCCCAACCTCTACTGGGTGCTCGCGCGGCACGGCCACGGCGAGGAGGTCGTCCGCGCCGACAAGGAGATCATCGCGACGGCGCTCTCGGCGCTGCTGGGTGACTACCTGCGCGCCTTCGGGCTGGACTCCGGCGCGGCCGAGCCGTGGGCCTACGGCGTCGTCGGGTTCGTCCAGAACACCGCGGAGTGGTGGCTCGAGCGGCGCTCGATGAGCCGGGACTCCGTCACCGAGTACCTGACGACGCTGGTGTGGGCGGCCATCGACGGGTTCGCCCGGCAACGGGACGTGGTCATCGACCCGAACGTCCCGCTCGAGATCAATCGGGTGATCCAGCTGTCGCACGGCCACACCGTCGGCGCACCATCGCCGACGCCCGAGACCGACCCGACGGGAACCGACGCCGAGCCAGGGAGCGGACGATGACGCCACCGACCGACGAGCACGGTCATGCCGGCGAGCCGACGCAGGACGACGAGGACGGCTACCGCGGCCCGGCCTCGCTGCGCCTGGAGAACCGCGACGCGGAGCCCCTCGAGGTCGAGGTGACCCTGCGCGGGCACTTCGAGCCCCTCGACGGCCGCTACCACTGGTACGGCCGCGTGGCGGTGCACGCCGGGCTCGAGTCCGCACTCGGCGGGAAGAAGGCGACCGGTCTGCTGACCACGCCGCACGGCGAGGCCGTCGGGGAGCTCTCCGACGTCGACCCCTGGGGCCGCTACCGGATCGTCGGCACCAGCACACCTCCCTTCGCGGTCGGCGCGGGTGACGAGCTGGCGGAGACGGCGTGACGAGCGAGCGGGACGCGCTGCTGTCGGCGGTCGCCAGCCCGGAGCGGGCCGTGCGCGACATCGGGGACCTGATCGGGGACCGGCTGGCCTTCGGGCCGGTGACCGCCGGGCCCGGCGGCATGGCGACCGCCCAGGCCACCGGGGTCGTCGGCCGGCTCCGTGCCCGGCGCGGTACGCGCCCGGGCAGCACCGAGGTCCACGTGCCCGTGCAGCTGGACATCGCCGTCCAGATGGGCAGCCGGAACGTGCCGGTCGAGGCGCGGATGACGGTGCGGATCGGCCTCGAGGCGTGCCTCGCGCCCGAGGAGGACCACGTGCTCGTCGAGGTCGACGAGCTCGGCCCCGGTGACATCGCCCTGGAGACGCACACCCGCGGCGTCGGCGGGGTGTTCGTGCGCCGGCTCGGCAACCTCGACGCCGAGATCCGCCACCACGTGATCGGCTACGTCACCGAGCTGCTCGAGACCCCCGAGGCCCGTGAGCTGCGCCGGATCCCGCTCGACGAGGAGGGCGAGGAGACGGCGTAGGCGCCCGAGGGCCGAGTGGGCCCGCACGGTCGCCGCCGCAGCCCTGGGTGTCCACTCGGCGCACCCCGGTCGGGGACCTACTGCGCCCGGGCCTGCTCGCGCACCAGGGCCATGAACGCCGTCCGGTCGACGACCTTGCGGCGCGGGCGCCCGCCGTCCTGGCCGGCGGCGCGCTCGTGGGCGTCGATCGCCTCCCAGCCGTCGAGGTCGACGAGGTCGGGGCAGCGCTGCGAGAGCCACTGTTCGACCTCCTCGGCGGAGGCGATCGTCGCATCCTCCCGCGTCCCGGCGGCGAGGTCGGCGAGCAGGCCGCGCACGGTCTCGTTGGCGTCCTTGCGGTTCGTCCCGATGATCCCGGTGGGCCCGCGCTTGATCCAGCCGACGACGTACTCGCGCTCGCGGCCCTCGATGCGCCCCTCGGTGTGCGGGATCGTGCCGGTGGCTTCGTCGAAGGGCACCCCCGGCAGGGCCACCCCGCGGTAGCCGACGGCGCGCAGCAGCACGCCGCACTCGAGGGTCTCCCGCTCGCCGGTGTCCACCGGGCGCACCCGGCCCTCGTCGTCGGTCTCCAGCCGGTTGATCCCGAGCTCCACGCCGGTCACCGGCCCGTCCTCGCCGTCCCCGAGGATCGCCACCGGCGAGCGCAGGAACCGGAACTCCATCCGGCGGTCCCCGGTCCCGTCGCCGCGGTCGGCCCACTTCCGGAACAGCTCCACGTTGCGCCGCGTCGCCTTGGGGAGGTCCGCGTCGCCGGCCGCGTCCGGGACCTGCGCCGGGTCGACGACGACGGCGAGCCCCGGGAGGTCGTCCAGCTCGCGCAGCTCGGTCGTCGTGAACGCCGCCTCGGCCGGTCCGCGCCGCCCGCAGACGACGACCTCGCGCACCCCCGAGGCGGTGAGGACGTCGACCGCGTGGTCGGCGGTGTCGGTGCCGCGCAGCTCGTCCTCGGTGAGCAGCAGCATCCGGGCGACGTCGAGGGCGACGTTGCCGGCCCCGATCACCACCGCCCGCGAGGCGCCCAGGTCGGGCTCGAGGTCCGCGTAGTCGGGGTGGCCGTTGTACCACCCGACGAAGTCCACCGAGGCGAGGCTGCCGAGGCGGTCCTCCCCGGGGATGCCGAGCCGCCGCTCGGTCTGCGAGCCCACCGCGTAGATCACCGCGTCGTAGCGCTCCAGCAGCTCGTCGACGGTCACGTCCTCGCCGAGGCAGACGTGCCCGAAGAACCGGAAGCCCGGCTGCGCGGCGATCTTCTCGTACTGCGTGCTCACCGACTTGATCTTCGGGTGGTCCGGGGCCACCCCGGCGCGCACCAGGCCCCAGGGCGTGGCGAGCCGGTCGAACATGTCCACGCGGACCGGTGGGTCCTCGGCGTCCAGCAAGGCCCCCGCCGCGTAGAACCCCGAGGGTCCGGAACCGACGATCGCCACCGCGTGCGTCCGCATGAGGCGATCCTGTCGGAGGACGTGACCCGTCGCACCCCGCGTGGCCGGCCACCCCTCCGGGGCGCGCCACGCCGACGACCGAGTGAGCCCTCGAGGACGGCGCGTCGGAAAAGGTCCTCCATCGAGTCATCACTCCATTCGGCAACCGGCCTGTGGGTGGCCCCGACCTGCGCCGACGATGATCCTGATGATCGAGGACGGACGCCTCGCCCACGACGGCGAGCAGTGGTGGGACCCGGGGCCGTGGCGCGCCGACGCGTGGCGGCGCGGGCGGGACGTCCTCGACGTCTACGACGACGACCGGGTGCTCTCCGAGGAGCTCGCCGACGACCTCGTCAACGACCTCGCCGGACGGGCCGTCGGCGCGCGGCGCCGCCCCGACCCCGACCGGCCGTGGCGCCCGGGCCTCCTCGCGGGCACCGGCGTCGAGGGGCGGGCGACGCGACGACGCCGGCCGCACCTCACGCTCGTGCAGGGCTGACGCCCATGTGCACGGATGTGGTCGTCCTGGCGACGAAATCCGTTCACATGGGCGTCAGCCCTTGACCGCGGCGAGCACCACGTAGAAGAGCTCGGTGCCGGCCATCGAGAGCCGGTGCCGGAAGCGGCGGCGCACGACGACGCGCGTGTCGTCGAAGCCGGCGAGCATGCCCTCGACGTCGGGCACGTCGTGGTCCCCGCTCTCCGCGCCGCCGTCCTTGAGGGTCAGCGCGAGCACCGAGCCCGCCGGGAACGCCGACCACAGCTCGGCGAGCGCGTCGACCGGCACGTGGCCCTCGCCGACCGCCCCCGCGGCCACCAGCGCGTCGAGACGCTCCTCGCGCACCAGGCGGGCCACCTCGGCGCCGTCGAGGCGCTCGCCGACCAGGTAGTGCTCGTACATGCCCGGCCGGTCGCGGTGCGCGGCGTCGCGGGCCTCGGGGATGCCGTCGGCGCCGACCACCACGGTCACCCCCCGGGCCGTCAGCTCCTCGCCGACGACGCCGTTGCCCGCGCCGAGGTCGAAGGCCCGCAGGTCCGCGGGCTCCCGGCCGATCGCGGCGCCGGCCTCGACCAGGGCGTCGGCGACCGTGGCCGGCGAGGCGCACTGCAGGCGGCGCTGCACGACCTCCTCGTAGAGCCCGGGCACGGAGTACACCGTGGCGTAGTCGTGCAGGACGACCTCGCGGGCCTCGCCGTCGAGGTGCAGGACGAACCGTTCCTCGCCCTGGCGGCGGCCGGGCGTGGTGTCGAGCTCGACGGTGAAGGGGGCGGTCATCGGGCTCCTCGGTGAGCGGGTGGCGTGCGGCCTGCCGGTCGCGGAGACCGGGGTCACGGTCGTGACCCGACCATCGTCGCGACACGACCTCCGGACGGACAGGCGATGTGTCGTTGCTCCCGCCGCCGTGTCGTCCCGGCCCCGGCGCGGCACCCTCGGGAGGCGGGCGTCGTCGTGGCCGCCGCGCACCCCGACTCGGACGACGTCCGGGCGAGGCCCCGTCCTCGCGCGCCGTCCCGACTCCAGGAGGCGCCCCATGAGTGCTCCGCTGCCCGGTGCCACCACCGACCCCGACCACGACGTCGTCGACCTCGCGTCCCGTCGCCCCAGCGACGCGGTCGCCGCGCTGCTGCGCCCCGGGGCCGCGCCGCGGGCCGCGCAGGTCTCGACCGACGACCGCGAGCACGCCGCCACCGTCGTCGCGCACCTGCTGCACCGCGAGTGCGCCGAGTGGAGCTGGACCTCGCACCGGTCCGACGCCCACCGCGCCGACGCCCGCCGCATCGTCGGGGCCCTGTGCCGCGAGGGCTGGTCGCCGGCGTCCTGACGCGCTCCGAGGTCGGGCCGGCGGTCACCCTCACCCGTCGGTGATCGCGGGCCCGGCTTACGCTGATGCTCCGTTCGGCGGCAGGCCGGACGCGTTCCGGTGGTGTCCACTCACCGACCGGTGGGGGAGGGAACGACCGTGACGACGTGGGACGTCGAGGGTCGACAGGTCCGGGAGTCCAGCTGGCGCTCCGGCGCGGTGTGGACGTGGCAGTCCGACGGCGAGCAGCCCATCGACTACGAGATCGAGTGGGTCCAGGAGAAGGACGTCTTCCTCTACGGCAGCCGTGTCCGGCCCGGAGGGTGGAGTGTCAGCCAGCTCGACCCGGAGGTCTGGACGAACGACGGCACCCTGGAGGGCGCCCGCGAGGTCGTGGAGCAGCGCATCCCGTCGATGCCGCGCTGAGCGCACGGGCACGGCCCGGGACCGGGGTCCCGGGCCGTGCGCCACGGCACGAAACGGGTCACGACCCGCCGAGGAAGTTCGCCTCGCCGAGCTTCTCCATGACGGCGTTCTGGCCGTCGAACTGGTCCTTGTCGAGGCCGCGGAGGGTGTCGACGAGCTCCTGGTCGGCGCCCTTCTCCTTGGCGTGGTCGGCGAGCTGCTCGGGGCTGCCCGGGTAGGAGAACCCACCGAGCGACTTCTGTACCTGCGTGACGTCGTAACCCATGGGCGCGGGTTACCGCCCGCCCCGGCGCGCAACCGCGTCGTCCCGCACGGGGGGATGGAATCCTCACGGCGTGGACTGCCCGTG
>NZ_JBVPVA010000635.1:0-2209 GCF_055612215.1 Actinomycetospora sp.
CGCCGCCCCGGACGCCTCGTCCGGGGCGGTCGGCGTCGTTAGGGTCCACCGCCGTGGCGCTGCACCCCCCGAAGGTCGAGACCTTCGCCGTGGACGAGGGCACGAACACCGACCCGAAGGGCTTCGTCCGGACCGTCGATCTCTACCGCGAGGAGCCGTTCGGGCTCTACCTGAGCCGCCCGATGCCGGGCCACCCGTCGCTGGACCACATGCGGTCGTGGCTGCTGCCCGGGCTCGGCATCCGCGTCACCGACTTCCGCTTCCAGCCCGGCCACGAGCGGATGCAGGACTTCTACGTCGACATCGCCGACGTGCACCGCGACGGGCCGGTGTGGACGACCGTCGACCACTACCTCGACCTGGTCGTGCACACCGGGGAGCGCACCGAGCTGCTCGACGTCGACGAGTACGTCGAGGCCGTCGCCGCGGGCCTGCTCGCCCCGGAGGCGGCCGAGCGGGCGCTGACGACGGCGGTGACGGTGCACGGCGGGGTCGCCGAGCACGGGCACGACCTCGACGCCTGGCTGGCCACGCGGGGGGTGGTGCTGGACTGGCCGTGGGACTAGGACAGCCGCAGCCGCACCGGCCGCCGGGGGTCCGCGCCGCCGTGCAGGGCGTCGTCCACGCGGGGGAACCCCGCCCCGGTCAGGGCCGCGGCCAGCTCCCCCGTCGGGTCCCCGTCGCCCGTGTGCACCACCAGATCGATGACGTCGGGCGCCGCGCGCCCGGGCTCGGCGGTCGGCCCGACGTGCTCCACGCCGTCGACGTGGCCCTGGCCGGCCACCTCGATCCGCGCGGCCAGCCGGCGGGCCTGGGCAGGCCAGGTCGGGTCGGCGTCGACGACGTCCTCGGGCCACGGCACCGCCCGCCCGGTCCGCACGCCGGCCTCGAACGGCACGATCCGCCCCGACCACAGCGCCCGCACCTCCTCGCGGACCGCGTCGACGTCGCCGACGTTGTCGATCCACACGTCCGCGGCCGCCCGGCGGTCGGACTCGGTGGCCTGCGCGCGGATGCGGGCGCGGGCGTCGTCCTCGGCCATGCCGCGGGTCTCGCCGAGGCGCGCCACGCGGACGTCCTCGGGTGCGTCCACCACCACGACCAGCGCGAACGCCGCGCCCATGCCGTTCTCCACCAGCAGCGGTACGTCGTGCACGACGACGGCGTCGTCCGGCGCGGCCGCGACCAGCTCCGCGGTCCGCGCGCCGATGCGGGGGTGCAGGATGCCGTTGAGGCGGGTCCGCGCGTCGTCGTCGGCGAACACGACCCGGCCGAGCGCCGGTCGGTCCAGTCGGCCCTCGTCGTCGAGGACGTCCTCCCCGAAGGCGGCCACCACCTCGGCCAGCCCGTCGGTCCCCGGTTCGACGACCTCGCGGGCGATCTGGTCGGAGTCGACGACGATCGCGCCGAGCTCCGAGAGCTCCGCCGCGACGGTCGACTTGCCCGCCCCGATCCCACCGGTCAGTCCCACGCGCAGCACGGCGCGCAGTCTGCCCGATCGGCGCCGTGGACGCCCGGGACCGCCGGGCCCGTCAGGCGACCGCGCCGACGAGGTGGCGCGGGGTGGCGAACAGCGTCTCGAACAGGCCGCGCCGCGCGACGGTCGGGCCGGCGAGCGCCGCGGCCACCGCCACGTACTCGCGGCACCAGGTCAGCCCCGAGGACCCGCGGCGGTGCCGGCCGGGCCGACGGGCGAGCTCGCTGCGACGACGTCCCCAGGCCATGCTGTTTCCCCCTGTGCTCGTGATACTGCTGTGACGCAGGATAACGATGTGACACATGGGGTCAACGCGACGCGCGGACGACGACGGGCCCCCACCCCGGGTGGGGTGAGGGCCCGTCGAACGGCGTCAGGCGATCAGTTGCCCGAGAGCTTCTCCCGCAGCGCGGCGAGCTGGGCGTCGCTGGCGAGCGAGCCCGCACCGGACGCGGACGGCGGGCCCTGGCCCGGGTCGTCGCGGTCGGCGGACGGCGCCGCGGCGGCGTCGACGTCCTCGTCCTCGGCGGCGGACGCCGACTCGGGGCCGCCCGAGGAGTAGTTGGCCGGGGCCGCCTCGGCGGCCTCCGCCTCCTGCTCCGCGGTGCGCTGCAGCTGCGCGATGTGCTGCTGGTAGCGGGCGTACGCCGCCTGGTACTGGCGCTCCCACTCCTCGCGCTGGGACTCGAAGCCCTCGCGCCACTCCCCGGAGTCGGGGTCGAAGCCCTCCGG
>NZ_JBVPVA010000759.1:0-4940 GCF_055612215.1 Actinomycetospora sp.
CGAGGAGTTGCGGATGTCCACGGCGGTCGCGGTCACGGGGTGGAGCACGGCGGAACTGGTCGAGGCGGCGCGGCGCGGCGAGCCTTTCGCGTGGGAGGTGATGGTCGAGCGCTACGGGCCCCTGGTGCGAGGCGTCGTCCGTCGCCGCCGCCTCCAGGAGTGCGACGTGGCCGACGCGGTCCAGAGCACCTGGCTGCGCGCCATGGAGCGGCTCGGCACGCTGGACCGGCCCGAGCGGCTGCCGGGCTGGCTCGCGACGGTGGCCTCCCGCGAGGCGCTGGCGGTGATCCGCCGGTCGGGCCGCGAGCTCGTCGCGGGCGACGACCTGCCCGAGTCCGCGAGCGGGGACGCGGACCCCGAGACGGCCGCCGTGCGGGGCGAGGTCCGCGGCGCCGTCGCCCGGTGCGTGGCCGGCCTCGGCGCCCGCCGCGAGCGGCTGGTCTGGGAGCTGTTCGCGGGACCCGACCGGGACTACGCCCGGGTCGCGCGCGTGACCGGGATGCCGACGGGCAGCATCGGGCCGACCCGGGGCCGGCTGCTGCGGCGACTGCGGACCGCGCTGGAGGAGGCCGGGTACGGCGACTGACCGGGAGCGGCCTCAGCCGGCGACGACGGTCGCCGCGGCGGCCGCCCGGGGCGCCGGTACGGCCACGACGTCCGCCAGCGCCGCCACCAGGCCGGCCCGCGAGCGGATGCCGAGCTTGCGGTACACGTGACCGAGGTGGAACTCGACCGTGCGGGGGCTCAGGTAGAGCTCGGCGGCGACCTGACGGTTCGTCAGGTCGCGGCCCACGGCGAGGGCCACCTGCAGCTCCTGCGGGGTCAGGGCCTCCACGCCCGAGACCGGGCGGTCCGCGCGGGGGGCGCCCCCGGCGGCCCGGACCTCGGCGTCGACCCGGGCGACCCAGGGCCGGGCTCCGAGGTGGTCGAAGCGGTCGTGGGCGGCGGCGAGCCGCTCCCTGGCCTTCGCCCGGTGCCCCGCGCGGCGCAGCCGCTCGCCGTGGCAGAGCAGGGTCCGGGCGGCCGCGAGCGGGTTGCCGCTCACCTCGTGCAACGCCGTCGCGCGCTCGAAGCAGGCGTCGACCTCGTCGTCGGGGGCCAGCAGGCCCCGCAGCCGCCAGCACACCGCGGCGAGGCCGGGGAACCGGTCGTCGAGGCTCAGGGCGACGATCTGGTCGGCCAGGTCGGGCGGGAGCTCCCGACCGGCCCGGACGTAGGCCTCCACCAGGTCGAGGGCGGTCGGGCGGCCGAGGACGACGTCCCCGCCGGTGCCCCCGCGGTTGACCGCCTCGAGCTGGCGGATCGCCGCGTCCGGGTCGCCGCGGGCGAGCTCGAGGTGGCCGAGCGCCTCCCGGACCGGCGCGGGGTGGTCGATGTCCATGGTCCGGGCGAGCTCCAGCGCCTCGTCGGCGTGCGCGCGGCACTCCTGCTCCCGGCCGAGGGCGGCCTCGACGTGCGCGAGGCACCCGAGGGAGAAGTACCGCCACAGGCGGTTGGCGGTCGTCTCGGCGATCGCGACGGCCTCCTGGGCCGTCGCCAGCGCCCTCGTCAGCCCCCCGGTCCGGACATCGACGTAGGCGTGCGCGTGCAGGGCGGCGACGAGCACGCCGAACGCCGAGGCGGAACGCGCCCGTTCGATCATCACGGAGAGCAGGGCACGGGCGCGCTCGAACTCCCCGACCCAGGCGAGGGCGACCCCGGCGAAGCAGGCGAACTCCGGGTCCACCGCCTCGACCCGTGCCTCGACGTCGGCACACGCGGCGGCGAGCAGCGGATAGCTCTCGGTGATCTCGCCGATGCTGAAGAGGGACGTCCCGAGGGTGAGCTCGACCAGCGGCGAGGGCGGCTCCGCGGCCCGGTCGGCGAGGACCCGACCGCGTCGGGCCAGCTCGATCGCCCGCGCGTGCTCGCTGGTGATCATCGCCGACCAGGCGGCGACGCCGAGCATGCGGGACGCCGCGGCGGGGTCGGTGTCCGCGAGGGTCTCGGCGGCCCGGAGGACCAGCCGCCGGGCCTCGGTGACCCGGCCGTGGTAGAGGTGCCCGCGTCCCCGCTCGGCGTCGACGGCCGCCGCCGACCGGCTCCCGGTGACCGCCGCGGCCGCCTCGTGGAGCAGCCGCGCGGCCTCGTCGGGCCGTCCCGCGAAGCGGGCCGCCTGTCCCGCGCGAAGCAGGCGGTCGCCCCGGGCGGCCGGGTCGGTGCTCATCCCGGCGGCGCGCTCCAGCGTCCTCGCGGCCGTGCCGTAGGCGCTGACCGCCACGGCGTGGGCGCCGGCCTCGTCGAGGGCGGCGGCGGCCTCGGGATCCTGGCCGACCGTCGCCGCCGCGAGGTGCCACGCCCGCGCCGCGGCGCCGCCGGACGACCCGGCGAGCGCCGTCGCCCAGGCCCGGTGCCCGGCCCGCAACAGCGGGGGCGGCACCTCGGCGAGCACCGCCGACCGCACCATGGGGTGCGCCAGGCACGGCGCGCCGTCGCGGAAGGTGACCAGCGCGGCCGCTTCGAGCCGCTCGAGCTCCGCGACGCCGACGTCGAGCTCGGCGGCCGCCGCCCACACGGAGGCGGCGCGCTCCTCGGTGTCGAGGGCGAGCACCACGGCCGCGGTGCGGGCGCCGTCGTCGAGCTCGCGCACGCGGTCACCGAAGAGCTCGGGCACCGAGCGCAGCCGCGGCTCCCACGCCTCGCCCGCACGCCCGACACCCCGGGCCAGCTCGATCACCGCGAGCGGGTTGCCCGCACTCATGGCCACGACCCGCTCGACGACGGGAGCCGGCACGGGGTGCCGCGCCCGGGCGCGGAGCAGGTCGGCCGCCGCGTCCCGCCCGAGTCCCTCGAGCTCGAGGGTCTCGAGGCCGCGCAGGGCACCGGGGTCGTCCCCGGCGCGCACGGCCAGCACGACCGCCACCGCGTCGTGGTGGATCCGGCGGGCGGCGAACGCGACGGCGTCGGCGGACGCCGGGTCGAGCCACTGCACGTCGTCGACCAGCACGAGGACCTGCCGGTGCTCGGCGAGGGTGCACAGCAGGCGCAGCACGAGCGTGCAGACGGCGAACCGCTCGACCGAGGCGGGCGCACCGCTGCGCAGCCGGTCCAGGAGCTCGCGCTCCGGGGCCGCGAGCCCGGTCCGCAGCCGCGCGAGGTCGGCCTCGGTCAGCGGCCGCAACAGGTCGAACAGCCCGGCGAAGGGCAGCTCGCCCTCGGCCTCCACGCCGCCCGCCGTGAGCACGGTGAACCCGTCGTGGCGGCGCCCCGCGGCGTCGAGCAGGCAGGTCTTGCCGATCCCGGGCTCGCCGCGCACCACCAGGGCCCCGCCCCGGCCCCGCCGCGTCGCCTCGAGCAGGGCGTCGAGCCGGGCCACCTCGCGCTCGCGGCCGACCGGCGTCCTGGACACGGCCCCGCCCCCTCCGACCCCGGGTCGCACCGACCCGTGTAGTCACTATGTGCTACCGGTCACGCGGCGTCATGGGCCGGGAGGGTGATGCGTAGGACGCGATGTGCGCGGCGGGTGGTGACTCAGCGGCCCGCGCCCACGAGGTCGGGGTGGTGGGTGGCGGCGACGTCGGGGTGGGCCCGCAGCCGCGCCTTGAGCAGGTTGTCACCGAAGGTGCCGGAGATGACGTTCTCGGGGTCCTGGCTGACGCCGCGGGCCTCCCGGGCGAGCTCGGGCGGCAGCGCGATGCGGGGCACGGTGGAGTCGAGCGCCGGGTTGAAGAAGAACGGGATCGACAGCCGCGTCTCGCCGACCGGCGGGGAGACGACGCGGTGCCGGGTCGCGCGCAGGTAGCCGTCGGTGGCGAACTCCATCAGCTCGCCGATGTTGACGACGAAGGCGTTCTCGGCGGCCGGGGCGTCGAGCCAGCCGTGCGCGGTCTCGACCTGGAGCCCGCCCTTGCCGGGCTCGATCATGAGCAGGGTCAGCACGCCCGGGTCGTTGTGGGCCCCCACTCCCTGGCCGCGCTCCTCGCGGCCCGGGTAGCGGATGAGCTTGATCAGCGTGGACGGCCGGTCGCCGAAGGCGCCGTCGAACACGTCGGCCGGGCTGCCCAGCGCCAGCGCCCACGACGCGACGAGCCGCCGCGCGACGGCCGAGCACCGCCGCTCCCAGTCGGTGAACACGGTCCGGAGCTCGGGCTGCGCCGCCGGCCAGAGGTTGGGTCCCTCCAGGCGCATGTACGCCGGCGCGTCGGGGTCGGTCCACCGCGCGCGCTCGGCGCCGAGGTCGATCTGCTCGCGCCAGTCCACCCGACCCTGCGTGAGCTCGCCGCCGGTGCGGTTCCAGCCCCGGAAGTGCGGGCTGTTGCGCATCGCGACCGGCGCCTTGTCCTCCTCGGGCAACGCGAAGAACCGCCGTGCCTCGGCGAACGCGCGGGCGATCACGTCGTCGGGGATGCCGTGCCCGGTGAGGTAGAAGAAGCCCACCTGGTGGGTCGCGACCCGGAGGGCGTCGCGGAACCGCGCGGCGTCGTGCTCGCCGCGGTCGAGCAGGGACAGGTCCAGGACGGGCAGGGCCGGCGTCGCCGTGGTCGTCATCGGTCACCACGCTAGCGCCGGGAACCGCGGGTGGAGGCTCACCCGCTCCGGGTGAGGCGGCCGGGGTGCGGCAGCGGGATCGTCGTGGGCGGTGGCGGTCCCGAGCAGATCGGGTCGGGCGCCCCGGCCCGGACGAGGGAGTCGCGCGATGTCGCACGTCAAGATCGAGCAGAAGACGAGCCTGGGCCGCGCCGAGACGGCTCGCTGGCTGACCGAGCTGGCGAAGGCCATCGAACACGGAGGGACCGTGGAGGTCCCGCTCGCGGGCCCGAACGTGACGCTGTCGCTCCCCGAGGAGTTCCGGTGCGAGGCGGAGGTCGAGGTCGACGGCGAGGAGGTCGAGCTCGAGATCGAGCTCAAGTGGTCGCCCGGCCCGGGATGACGGGGCGCGCCCGGCTCGCCGCGATCGGGGC
>NZ_JBVPVA010001175.1:0-1258 GCF_055612215.1 Actinomycetospora sp.
TCGGCGGGCAGGCCCACGGCGGCGGCCTTCACCCGCAGCGGCATGTCCTTGGTGACCAGGGTGATGGTTAGGCCGTCCCGCGCGAGGTTGGCCGCGCACGCGAGGATGCGGGAGTCGTTCTCCGCGGTCCGGAAGCCGGCCGGCAGCACCGACGGGTCGGTGTGGTTGAGCTCGACGTGCAGCGTGCCGCCCTCGGGCGTGATTGCGATGGGCTCGTCCAGACGGCCGTGCGTGATGCGGAGGTCGTCGAAGAGGCGCAGCGCCTCCCGGGCGAACCACCCCAGTTCGGGGTGGTGGCGCTTGCCCTCGAGCTCGGAGATGACGACGAGGGGGACGACGACGTCGTGCTCGGCGAAGCGGGTCGGGGCCCACGGGTCGCTGAGCAGGACGGAGGTGTCGAGAACGTAGGTGATCCGGGCCCGCGGGGCCGGCGACGGGGTGTGGCCAGGGGCTCGGTCCGCGTCCGCGGAGGCTGGCTCCGCGGGGAAGGGGACGCTGCCGGACACCGACGGGGGACGCTGGGCGTGCTCTGCGCTCACGGCTACTCCCTCGGCGGTCGCGGCACCCGCGACCACGTTCCTCGACGGACGAGTCGGTCGGGATCAGGTCGCGATGCGGAGCCGGTGGCTCGGTCCCCCGCCGGGGGACCTGCCTCTCCGACGCCGAGCGGGTGGACCGGGTGCCGGCCCTCCCGCCGAGCCCGCGCGGTCCACGACGCCGAGGGCCGCCGGGGGCACCGCGGACGGAACGCCGTCCGGCCTTCGCGCCCCGGCGGTGCCGCGACACCGCGATCCGAACCGACCCGTCACGATCTCCGGCCTCCCCGGACGGTCCGCATCCGCTACGGCGCCGCCGGGGCGGACGCTACAACCGATGACCGGTCGTTGTCGCGCGCCGAACGTGACGACTTGGTGACGTGGCTCATACCCTCGGTGACATCGGGGCGTCGTCGACCGACCGGGGTGACGCCCCGGCGCGCCCCCGCCGTTCGTCGACCCACCCGTCGGATACTGGGCGGTCTGTGACCGTGTCGCGCTGCAGCCGCGCGGGGGTCCACGGCTCGTCGAGCAGCCGCGCGAAGCGCGTCCCGGCGCGCTCGTCTCCCGGACGCGCGGCGAGCCAGGCCCGTACGAGGCGCGCGCCCTCGACGTAGGTCGTGGTGTGGATGCGCCAGCGCGGGTGCGCGAGGAACTCGAGCATCCGGCCGGCGCGCGCGTCGTCGATCAGCAGCCAGCGCCGCAGGTGGGCGCGCGCCTGC
>NZ_JBVPVA010000078.1:0-1472 GCF_055612215.1 Actinomycetospora sp.
CGAGGTGCTCATCCCGATCCAGTGCGAGTACTACGCGCTCGAGGGGCTCTCGCAGCTGCTCAACAACATCGGGCTGGTGCAGTCGCACCTCAACCCGACGCTGCACGTCTCGACGATCCTGCTGACGATGTACGACGGCCGTACGAAGCTGGCCGACCAGGTCACGCACGAGGTCCGCAGTCACTTCGGCGACCTCGTCCTGCGCACCGTCATCCCCCGCAGCGTCAAGGTGAGCGAGGCGCCCGGCTTCGGGCAGACCGTGCTCACCTACGACCCCGGATCCCGCGGGGCGATGAGCTACCTGGACGCGGCCCGCGAGTTCGCCATGCGCGCCGCGGTCGCCGAACGACGGACCGAGTCGGCCGCTGCGAGCACCACGGGGGACCACGGATGACCGAACGTCGAGGCGGCCTCGGCCGCGGGCTCGCCGCGCTGATCCCGACCGGACCGCCCGACCCCGCCGACGCCTCCGTGGCGCGCTCCGGGGTCGGGAACCGGGCGGCCGACGTCGTGATCGGGCAGCGCTCCGCGGCGGCCACGCGCACGGCACCGCGGCCGACGTCGGTGCCCGACGACGTCCCCGACGTGGACGCCGGTGCGGTGGCGGGCGCGGTCTACCGCGAGGTCCGCGTCGACGGGATCCGGGCGAACCCGCGCCAGCCGCGCACCGTCTTCGACGAGGAGGCGCTCGCGGAGCTCGAGCACTCGGTGCGCGAGTTCGGGCTGCTCCAGCCGATCGTCGTGCGGGAGCTCGACGAGGCGGTGCCCGGCGAGGCCGGGGTCGAGGTCACCCACGAGCTCGTCATGGGCGAGCGTCGGTGGCGCGCCGCGCAGCGGGCCGGCCTCACCCACATCCCGGCGATCGTCCGGCGGACCGCCGACGACGACCTGCTGCGCGACGCGCTCCTCGAGAACATCCACCGCGTCCAGCTCAATCCGCTCGAGGAGGCCGCGGCCTACCAGCAGCTGCTCACCGAGTTCGCCGTGACGCACGAGCAGCTGGCCGACCGCATCGGGCGCAGCCGGCCGGCCATCACCAACACGATCCGGCTGCTGCGGCTGCCGGTGGCGGTGCAGCGCCGTGTGGCCGCGGGGATCCTCTCGGCCGGGCACGCCCGCGCGCTGCTCGGTCTCGAGGACACGGCCGCGCAGGAGGAGCTCGCGGCCCGCATCGTCGCCGAGGGCATGTCGGTCCGCGCCGCGGAGGAGGCCGTCACCCTCGCGCGCGGGGAGGACTCCTCGGCCGCCAAGCGCCGCTCCCCCGGGCGGAAGGCGCTGCACGCCCCCGGTCTCCAGGACCTCGCGGAGCGGCTGTCCGACACCTACGACACCCGCGTCAAGGTCGAACTGGGCCAGCGCAAGGGCCGGATCGTCGTCGAGTTCGGCTCGGTCGAGGATCTGGAGCGCATCGCGCGTCTGATGGGTCGAGAGGGCTTCTCGGCCCCGCCACCCTCGGAGTGATCCACGGGAGC
>NZ_JBVPVA010000141.1:0-3726 GCF_055612215.1 Actinomycetospora sp.
GACCCGGAGATCCAGCGGTTCACGACGGTGCCCTCGCCGTACCGCCGCGAGGACGCCGACTGGTTCCTCGCCCACCACGTGCACGACGTGGCCGCCGAGGGCGGGGCGTCGTTCTGCGTCGAGGGGCTCGATGTGCCGGGGGCGGTGGCAGCCAGCATGGCGCTGCTGCACGTCCGCGACGGGCTCGGCGAGATCGGCTACTGGTGCGCGCCCTGGGCGCGGGGCCGGGGGTACGTCACCGACGCCCTCGACGTCGTGCACGCCCGCCACGCCCGACCCGAAGCCCACGTCACATGATCAACGGACCCGTGTGGTTCCGGGTCGACCCCTCGGACAGCCACTCAGGGCCGTTGATCATGGCGGGGCGCCCGACCGATCCGGCGCCCGCTAGAGGGCGACCGTCCCGACGACGCCGACCACGGTGTCGCCGCCGACCCACACCTCGCCGTCGGCGTGCTCGACGAACACCCGCCCGCGGCGCCCGAGCACCGTGCCCTGGGCGGCGACGTACGACGGCGGGGCGTGCCCCGCCTCGACGAGCCACATCCCGAGACCGGCGTTGAGCGAGCCCGTCACCGGATCCTCGCCCGCGCCCGTCTCGGGCACGAACGCCCGCACCTCGACCGCCGCGTCCCCGCCGTCCGGGTGCGGCCCGACGACCCCGACGGCCCGGGTGAGCTCGCGGGCCGCGAGTGCGCTCAGGTCGGGGCGGAGCCCGAGCACCGACGCGGCGTCGGGGAGCAGGACCGCGACCCAGCCGGGGCCGTTGTCCACCCACGCCGCGTCGACGACGTCGGTCGTCCCCAGCCCCGCGGTGATGACGGCCAGGTCGGCGGGGTCGACGGGGCCCGAGCGCACCAGGGGCGGCGCTGCGAAGGCGAGCTGGTCCCCGGCGCGCACCCGCACCAGCCCGACGCCGCACTCCTGTACGGGACCGGCGACGTCGGCCGGCACGCCCCCGGCCGCCAGCCACGCGCGGGCCGACCCGAGCGTCGGGTGACCCGCGAACGGCAGCTCCCGGGCGGGCGTGAAGATCCGCAGGCGGTAGTCGGCGCCGGGCACCGTCGGGCGCAGCAGGAAGGTCGTCTCGGACAGGTTCGTCCAGGACGCGAGAGCGGCCATCTGCGCGTCGCTCAGGTCGTCCGCGTCGTGGACCACCGCGACCGGGTTGCCGGCGGTCAGCTCGTCGGTGAACACGTCGACCTGGCGGAAGGGGTGCACGCCGACGATCACCTCACGCCGTGGGGCACCGGTCCAGGACCACTCGCGCGACGGTGGCAGGTGGGTACCCCGACGCCGTGGACACCGACCGGGCGCTGGAGAACGCGATCACCGAGCTGCTCGACGCCCGGGGCGAGGGGAAGACGATCTGCCCGTCGGAGGCCGCACGCCGGGTGGACCCGGAGGACTGGCGCCCGCTGATGGAACCCGCCCGACGGGTGGCCGCACGCCTCGTCGAGGCCGGCGAGGTGGAGATGACCCAGCAGGGCCGGGTGGTCGACCCGGCGACGGCGACGGGACCGGTGCGCCTCCGGCGCTCGTGAGCAGTTGTCCGTCCTATGACACGGACAACTGCGCACACGGCGAAGCCACCTACGGGCCCTCGGTCCGCGCGTAGGCCCCGCGGTGGAAGACCAGCGGCGGCGCCTCCTCGGCCGCGAGGTCGTGGACGGCGCCGACGACGATGAGGTGGTCCCCGCCGTCGTGGCAGGCGTGCAGCGTGCAGTCGATCCAGGCGGTGGCGCCGGCGAGGATCGGCGAGCCCAGGTCCGAGGGCCGCCACTCGACGCCCGCGAACTTGTCCGTCCCGGACTTCGCGAACGTCGTGGAGAGCTCCCCCTGGTCCTGGGCGAGGACGTTGACGCAGAACCGCCCGGTCGCCTCGATCCTCGGCCAGGACGACGAGCTCCGGCCGGGCAGGATGAGCACCAGCGGCGGGTCGAGCGAGAGCGACGAGAACGACTGACAGGTGAACCCGGCCGGCACGCCGTCGACGGAGCCGGTGACGATCGTGACGCCCGAGGGGAAGTGCCCCAGCACCGCACGCATCGTGGTCGGGTCCGTGCTCGCCATGGGTGGCTCCTCCTCGATCTCGACGCACCCACGCTAGGGGTTCCCGCCGGGGCCGCCCACCGGAGGTGCTGCGCGCCGCAGCGACCGCTCGCACCGCTTCATGACGGACAGCCTCTCAATCGTGCTCCATTCTGCTCTTTTTCCTCCGGGATGGGCTGTGTCACGCTCGACCCACGCTGGTCGACGGGGAGCGGAGGTGGACGGGATGCGGGTCGCCGTCGTCGGGGCCGGGATCGGCGGACTGACGCTCGGGATCGCCCTGCAGCGCGCCGGGATCGCCGTCGATCTCTACGAGCGCGCGACGGAACTCCGCGAGGTCGGCGCCGCCGTCGCCCTGTCGGCCAACGGCACCCGCGAGCTGTACCGCCTCGGCGTCGGGAAGGCCCTCGAGGACGTCTCGACCGAGCCGACCGAGCTGGTCTACCGCGACGGGCGCACCGGGGCGCGGATCGCCGCGCACGCCGGCGGCGCGACCTACCGCGCCCGCTTCGGCGCCCCCTACTGGGGCATCCACCGCGTCGACCTCCAACAGGCCCTCGCGGCGGCCGTCGACCCAGGGAACCTGCACCTCGGGAAGGCCGTCGCCGGGGTCGCCGGTGACGAGCGCGGAGCGACGATCACCTTCGAGGACCGGTCCACGACGACCGCCGACGTCGTCGTCGGGGCCGACGGCGTGCACTCGGTGGTCCGCGAGCACGTGTGCGGGCCCGACAGCGGCCCGGTCTACTCCGGCACCAGCGCCTTCCGCGGGCTGGTCAAGCGCACCGACCTGCCCTCGCTGCCCGACCCGCTCACCATCCAGTTCTGGGCCGGCCCCGGCGCGCACCTGCTCCACTACCCGATGGGCGGACCCGCGCGCGACGACGACACCGTCAACTTCTTCGCCGTCCTCTGCGGGCCGTCGGACTGGTCCGGGGGCACTCGCGACGCGGCGGACGGCGAGCTCCTCGCCGCCTTCGCGGGCTGGCACCCGGCGGTGGTCGAGATGCTCGGCGCCGTCGAGCAGAGCCCGCGCTGGCCGCTGCTCTCCCAGCCGCCGCTGACCCGCTGGAGCCGCGGTCGCGTCGTCCTCGTCGGCGACGCGTGCCACGCGATGCTGCCCCACCACGGGCAGGGCGCGAACCAGTCGATCGAGGACGCCGTGGTGCTGGCCGGGCTGCTGGCGGGCGGGGACGTCGACGCCGCCCTCGAGGCCTACCCCCGACGACGCCGTGCCCGCACGCGCGCCGTCGCCCGCAGCGCCTGGGAGACCGGGACGCTGCTCCACCGGTCCGACGACGACGTCGAGGGCCTCGCCGAGCGCGACGCCCGCTTCACCACCTACCTCGACGCCAACGCCTGGGTGCACCACTACTCCGCGTCCGCACAGCCCTCCGAGAACGCCACCACCACCAGCGAGGAAGTCGCATGACCACCACCGAGGACCAGTCCGTCTCCGACGCCGTCACCGCCGGCTCGCACGCCACCGAGATCGCCCGCTCCGGCGCGGCCACCTTCCGCTCGGGCGGCGGGAGCGTCGACCAGCAGCGGGCGGCGAGCGTCATCGGCGCCGCGCTCGAGGGCATCCGCGCCGCCATCCGCGAGCAGAAGGTCACCTACGAGGAGTTCGACGCGTTCAAGCGCTGGCTCATCGAGGTCTCCGACACCGGCGAA